>DASZWE010000569.1:0-7299 GCA_035546735.1 Puia sp. | reverse complement strand
GGAGCCGGATGCCCCGTATGTCGAGCTGTGGCATTTTTTTGAGGACAAAGCTAGTAAGCGGCGTCGTGGCAAAACAGAAGCAGAATTGGAATTTTGGGGTGGATCAGATAACTTAGTTATCCAACCTGTCGCCATATGAAGAGACTGCTTTTTTATACGGGGATCCTTTTTATAGCTACAAGAACGTTTGGGCAGACGCCGCCCGATGTGGTGCAGCGTATTTTTTCGCCGGAGACGGTCGTCTATCCCAATATACATTACGCGGATGATACGTCGCGAAAGCATTTATTAGATATTTATCTGCCGGCCGGCGCCCGGAAAAATACGCCCCTGGTAGTGATGGCAAATTGTCAAATTTATTGATAAGTATAATGTGGATCTGCCCAAAATGTAAGCACAAGTTCTATAACAAAAATCAGTCTCATTCCTGTAATGACTATTCTGTAGAAGACTTCCTGCATGGAAAAACCAGGGAAGCGATCGATCTTTTTAATTATTTCATTGCTGAGTATAAAAAAATAGGAGATATCGATATTCATCCTGTGAAGACGCGCGTGGCGCTCCTCACAAAAATGCGGTTTTGTTCCATCAATAAGATTGGGAAGGATTACATCAGCATACATTTCGTGTTTACGCAACCTTATCCCGAAAATTTATGTTTTTATAGAATTGAAAATCTATCCAACAGATTTTTCCTCCATCATTTTAAGATGCAGCGCAAATCAGATATCAATGCGGAGGTGAAGCGATATATGAAGCTCGCTTATAGAATCGGGAACAGGGAGCATATTAAGCCGAAGAAGACCGGTAACCCATATTCGGGGGATTCAAAAAAAATGGACAAGCCCTGACATTGTCGGGGTGATCCGATTGTATAGTTATGAAAGAGATCGAAAATTTACTCGAAACGTACAAAAACGCCGTTTTTCAGAAAGACGTCGAGGCTTTTGTATCTATTTTCCACGAACAGGTGCGCATTTTCGATATGTGGGAATGGGTCTATAACGGGGTGGACTCCTGGCGGGAAATGGTTAAAAGCTGGTTTGGGTCATTGGGGACGGAGCGCGTGGTGGTTACATTCGATGATGTACAGATCCACGCGGGCGATGAGATGGCTGTTGCCAGCGCCTTTGTCAGATTTGCCGCTGTATCGGAGAAGGGGGAAGAGCTCCGCTATCTTCAAAATCGTATGAGCTGGGTGGTGAGGAAAATATCCGAGAAACGGGCTTCCGAAGGAAATGTGGCTCGTTTTCCGGAAAGATCTAATGATGGTCCTTCGGACAACGTGCCCGTGGCCCGTTCTGGTCCCGGGGTTTGGAAGATCATCCATGAACATACTTCGGGGCCTGTGGATGGTGGGACGATGAAGGTGCTGCTGCAGCGCAGCTGATCCGGGCATATGCCTGAAACCGGGCCTTCCCGGGAAACCAGCCTGTATTCGGGAAACCTGCCTCCGGTATGTCCCGGAACCTGCCTTCAACCCGTTCCGGAAACCGCCTCCGGTATGTCCCGGAAACCTGCCTCCAATCCGTTCCGGAAACCGCCTCTGGTATGTCCGGAAACCCGCCTTCAACCCGTCCCGGAAACCTGCCCCCAATCCGTTCCGGAAACCGCCTCTGGTATGTCCGGAAACCCGCCTTCAGTCCGTTCCGGAAACCCGGCGCCGGTCTGTCCCGGAACCTGCCTTCAACCCGTTCCGGAAACATACATTCCATTGTATCATAAAGGAACAGTGCGGGGGGAACACTTGCGCAATTGGCTGATTGATAGGCGCCAAAACACCGGCATAGTATTAGTGGCGGCATAGAACGGGGGCTACATTACCGAAAGGCCCGTTTTCTGGATATTTACAATCCAACTAACAGTCACTTATGCTCAGCAGCTATGTCAAGATCGCCGTCCGGAGCCTCCGGAAGCAACGTTTTTATACGACCCTGAATGTGCTTGGCCTGTCGCTTGGCATTGCCGGGGGGGTGCTTCTTTTCCAGTTCATCCGATACCATCTCAGCTTTGACCGGTGGCACGCGAAGGACGGGCAGCTTTACCGGGCTGTTACGGACCTGCACTTCGATGATGGGTCGGTGCAGCCTGAACGGGGGACGCCCCTGGATCTGACCGAGGCCTTGCAAAAGGAGGTGCCGGCCATAAAAGACCAGGCGGTGCTGCTGAAGGTCCCTCTCGCGACGGTGGGGGTGGAGGGGGCCGGCGGGCGTAAATTCTTTACGGAAAAGGACGCTATTGCCTATGCGGATGGGCACTGGTTCAATTTATTCGACTATTCCTGGCTGAAAGGAAATGCCGCCAGCTCCCTGAAGGACCCCTATACGGCTGTGATCACCCGGCGGCTGGCGGAGAAGTATTTTGGAAATGAGGAGCCTGTGGGCCGGACCGTCACTTTAGATGATAAGTTTACTGTTACCATTACAGGTGTTCTGGAAGATTATCCTGCCAACACGGATCTGACGACGGATCTGTTCCTGTCACGGTCCACCTTTCGGAGCGTACATCCTGACCTGGAAAGGGATATGCATAATGGCTGGGGTTTTATCAATTCCTGGATGCAGTCTTTTGTATGGATGCCGAAGAGCGTTCCGGCGGGAAAGGTCGAGGCGGCGACACGGCGTATCGTAAAACAATATTTCGATCCCAGCGTGCAGGCGGCCTATTATTTCCATCTGCAGCCGGTGAAGGACATTCATTTCGACGCGCGGTACGGGGGCACGATGCGGCGCTCGCTTCTTATCACTCTTATGATCGTGGGCGCTTTTTTGGTATTGATAGCCTGTTTCAATTTTATCAATCTATCGACTGCGCAGAGCGCAAAACGGGCGCGTGAGATCGGTACGAGAAAAGTGCTGGGGGGTACAGCGTCTTCCGTGTTCTGGCAGTTCATGACGGAGACGGCCTGTATGGTGTTGCTGGCTACGCTACTGTCTCTGGCATGGGTGCGTCTGACCTTGCCGCTGTTCCATTCTTTGCTGCAGAGCCAGCTGTCGTTCGATCTTCTGCATGACCGGGTGCTGTTGGGCTTTTTGCTGGCGCTGGCGGGGCTGGTAACAGTGGTGGCCGGTTCGTATCCGGCATTGGTCCTCAGCCGCTGGAAACCGGTAAGCGCGCTGAAGCAGCAGGTGTCCGAGACCCGGTCGGTGCTTTTCCGGAAAGGGCTGGTGGTGCTCCAGCATGTGGTTGTCCAGGTGCTGATCATTTGCACCATCATCATCACCCTGCAGATCCGATATGTGAAGAATGCGGACCCGGGCTTTAGCAAGGAATCTGTTATGATGGTCCCTATTCCTGATCCGGATAAGGGCAAGCTGGCCTGGCTGCAACAAAAGCTGCTGGCGGAGCCGTCCGTCCAGGCCGTGAGCTTCTGTCTTTCGGCTCCTATATCCGAGCATTACCTGGGAGGATCTGTCAGCTTTGACAACCGGGCTTGGGAAAATTTTACGGCACGGACTATTGTGGCTGATGCGAATTACCTGCAGACATTTCAATTGCAGTTGCTGGCAGGAAGGAATCTTGAGCCGAGCGATACGGCGAGGGAATACCTGCTCAACGAGACGCTTATGCATAAGTTTGGGTTCAGCAGGCCGAGGGATGTGATCGGACACCGGGTAGTGGATGGCACCTTATACGACAATGGCGGGACTGTCGTCGGGGTCGTAAAGGATTTCAATGTACAGCCTTTGTACAAGAGCATCGAGCCTGTGATGATCACTACCCTGAGGAGCCGGTATAAATTTGCGGCCATAAAGCTCGGGGCTGGCGGGCAGGGCGCTGTACGGGAGGCTATTCAAAAGTACTGGCAGACGATGTATCCGGATAATGTATTTGATTACCACTATGTGAATGAAGAGATGGACGGCTTTTATCACAAGGACGATCTGCTGGGTACCCTGATCAATATCACCGCTATCATTGCGATCGTGATCAGCTGTCTGGGTCTTTCGGGGCTTATTTCCTTTTTTGCCGTCCAGCGTACCAAGGAGATCGGGGTCAGGAAGGTGTTGGGGGCATCGGTGTCGGGTATCGTGTACCTGTTGTCCAGGGATTTTCTGATGATGGTGGCGGCTGCCTTGCTGGTGGCTGTGCCGGTGGCCTGGTATTTTATGAATAGCTGGCTGCATGATTTTGCGTACCGGATCACGATCAACGGGTGGGTATTTGTGCTGGCGGGATTGCTGTCTGCGCTCATAGCGATGTCTACGGTGAGCTACCAGGCTATCCGGGCTGCCAGGACGAATCCGGCGGATAGTCTAAGGGCGGAATAAATATCGGGAGCCGACCCGGGGGGAATAGGCAGCTGCGGCCTGGGGTCGGGATAAGCCTTTGGGGTCCGGCCTTATGATGACCATGGGAGATGGCCTACCCCAATGAGGATGCGAACCCTACGAGAGCGTCAGCTTGACGGAAGGTCATTTGCGGGTGGCTTGCAGACAGAGACATTGACCATGCGCGACATGGCCTGCGGTCAAAATTCGCATGTGCGACCCGGCCAAATGACCATTGCAGATAGCCAGTCTGCAAAATTCTCCATTTTCAATAAACAGGTCCTTTGACCCGCTGGATAGCTTTGCGGTATAAATATTCAACATATGAACCAGCAAAACTTCCATTGTTCCATTGTCGTTCCGGCTAGTGCCCGGGAGGCTTTTGAAAAGATCGGCCGGGTTTGGGATTGGTGGGCGATAAACTTTAAAGGTTGCGCGAAGGAGCTTCACGATGCGTTTACGGTGCATTTTGCCAGGACCACCTGGTCCAGGATGGAGATCGTAGAGGTGGTCCCCGATCAGTTTGTTCTTTGGAAAGTAGTGGATTGTTATCTTCCCATATTCAAGGACCCTTATTTGTGGAAGAACCATTTCATTGCCTGGAACATTGCTGCCGAAGGGGCGTCCACCCGGATAACCATGACCCATATCGGCCTGATACCGGGCGTGGAATGCTACGAGGATTGCAGCAAGGGATGGAGTTTTTATGTGGGAGAAAGTTTATATAAGCTGCTGACGGAGGGCCGTGGGATGCCGGGCAGCGGGATATTTGCAGAAATAGTTATTGGCAATAGAAAGTATGAGGGGCTTTTATTTTCCAAAGTGGAGGCGCTACCTGCATCCGCGCAGGGGTCTATTATTATCGATGTCAGGGAGAACCAGGGTGAAAGGGTGCTTTCCGCCTGGTCCGTTAGTATCCTGGATTCCGGGCCTGTGTCCTTGAAGGGGGAATATTATATGATCCTTGAGCATCAGCCGGGGTCCGGAGATATTACTCCGGTGGAGGACCTTTTGAAAATTATTGCGTAGCGCCTGACTTCTTCAGGTATTCTTTTTTCAGGTCGTCCATGGCGGCATCAAACCCTTCCTGGTCGAAAAAAGCCTCGGGGTGGTACCCGTCGCCGGGCTTATGTTTTTTATGCATATCGAACTGGGAGGCGTGGGAGGCAAGCCAGATGTCGAATTTTACTTTTGGCATGGCGTTCAGCGTATAGGCATAATCCTTCCCCACTGTGGGATAGCCGCGTGTGCTGGGGAATTTGGTCCCACCGAGAATGGAAGGCATATTGGCAATAAAGACACGATATTCACGGTTCTCGTCCTTCACGGAAAAAAGAAAGCTGGAGGCGCCCTTCGTATGACCGGGATGATGAAGCAGCATGATCTGCATGTCACCCAGCTCTATCAGGTCTCTGTCCTCCAGCAGGCGGTCTGCTTTTACGGGCGGGAACATCGGACCGTGACCTCCCAGGATAACATCCGAGTTGCCTCCGTCTGCCAGTAAGGGAGCGTCCTTTTTCTGGATCATCAATTTGGCTCCCGTCGCCTGTTTTATGGCGGCCATCGCGCCGACATGATCAAAATGGGCGTGTGTGGCGAGGAGGATCTTAATATCGGAGAACTTGAATCCCAGTGATTCTATATGCCGGCGGATCATGGTGTCCGATCCGGGGACGCCGGTATTGATGAGGATAAGTCCTTTTGTAGTGGATATGAGATAGCTGGCCAGGTCGTAGCTGCCGACATAATACAGGTTGCCGGCAATGCGGAATGGCTCCTGGTCCCTGACCCAGTTGGAGTCGATGCTTAATTTCTGAGCGGAGGAGCTAAAGCTGAAAAGGAATAGGCCTGCGAGCAATAACAGGATGGTCAATCGTTTTTTCATGTGCTTCATGAGGATAAAGATACGTAAATCACCTTTCCCTGGTATTTGCGCCGCGTGGCCGTAATTATCTATTATGTCTTAAAGGATCGTTAAAAACGGCATGGATATTGCGGATTTTTCCATGCTTCATTCCATAGGCTACCTGCTAATTCTCCAATACGCTCCCATAAGCCTCAAATAACCTAATCATGAAATATCTAACTGGACGTCCGCTGGGCGTATGGGCTGGGCTGCTATTGTCATCGACGCTGGTTTTCTTTGCCAGCTGTAAAAAAGAGCCTCCCACATCAAACGGGAATGCTACAGGCTATATCACCAGCATCGACTCGGGTTGTAGTCCCAGCAGAACCCATGGTATCTGGTATAATGGCGTCGCGGGTGCAGATTCCAACTATCTCGAAGTCACGCTCAACATCACCGCGCCCGGCAAATACAATATCAGCACCAGCAGCCAGAACGGCGTAAGCTTCAGCGGGTCGGGCTCAATCAACGAAATTGGATTATACACGGTGCGTCTCAAAGCCAGTGGAACGTTCAACCAATTCGGGCCTACGAGTTTCCCGCTCAGGTTCGATTCGTCGGGTTGCAATTTTATCGTATATGTTCAGGACAGCGCCGCCCGGAACTATCCTGACAACACCTGGGAAGCGACGGCCAATGGCCGGTATTATAAAGGACCGCTTACCACCTACCAAAACGGGCTCAATCTACCGCCGGGCCAGGCAACGAGCTTCCGGCTCAGCGGATCTGCGGCGCCGGTGCCGACAGAGAGTGCCGGTATGAGCCTGGATATAAATACCGGAAGTATTATCGATACCATCCCTTACCAGACCAACAAGGCTTATGTAGGCTTCTTTATCTCGTCATTCGATTCCGCCAAGGCCTATCCCGACAATTATATCATCGAAGGATTCGCCAACACGGCGGAGCCTACTGCATTGATGACCTTGCAGATCAAGAGCATGGTGCCTTTGGTCACCGATGACACGTACAAAACCGTCGTATACGGGACTTTCAGCGGTACCATCCGGGACTACTGGCATCAGTATCATATCGAACCGGTCGTAAACGGCAAATTTAAACTCGTCAACTAACCCGTTATGAAAAGCATTCCTTCTCCGATGAATCGCATCCGCCCAATAT
>DASZWE010000568.1:0-32721 GCA_035546735.1 Puia sp. | reverse complement strand
GGTCCGTTTCCGTCTCGGACTGCTCGTTCAGCTCCCGGTAGGTCAGGTTGAACCCCTCCAGCGCAGCCTTCGCCAGCTCGATACTCAACTCCCGGTATTCTTTCTTGATCTCGTAATATTTCTCCGCCTTCTTCGCCTGGTTCTCCAGGCTCTTCAGCTGATTATTGATCTCGAACAGCAGATCCTCGATACGGGAAAGGTCCAGCTCCGTCGCATCCAGCTTCGACCGGGCCTCTTTTTTCCTGGTCTTGTAGATCGTCACCCCCGCGGCCTGCTCCAGCATCCGCCGCCGGCTGTTCTCCTTGTCTTTGATGATATCGTCCACCATGCCCAGCTCGATGATAGCATAGCTAACCGTGCTGACACCCGTGTCCATAAAAAGGTTCTGTATATCTTTCAGCCGGCAGGAAACATCATTCAGACGGTATTCGCTCTCGCCACTCTTGTAGAACTTACGCGTCACCGTCACCGTATTGAACTCCGTTGGCAGGAGATTCTTGGTATTCTCGAATGTCAGGCTTACCTCCGCCAGCCCTGATGCCGAACGGGTCTTGCTTCCGTTGAACACAAGGCTCTCCAGGTTCTCACTGCGAAGATGGCTGATCTTCTGCTCCCCGATGACCCAACGGATGCTGTCGATGATATTACTCTTACCACAGCCATTGGGGCCGATGATGCCTGTAATACCTTCGTCAAAGCTGATATGGGTCTTGTCGGCGAAACTCTTAAACCCCTTAATTTCTAAGCTCTTTAATCGCATTCAACAAACCTACATTAAAATCTTAAGAAGCCTCTATACCTCCCCAGCCCTGTTGAAAAGTCGCCAAAAGGCGTGAATAACAATTTTAACCTGCCTGAACACTAAAATCATGCCGTCAAAGGCGGTAAATTCCTATATTTACCCGGAAACTATCTACATATGAATAATTTTCTTGTTCCGATCGACTTTTCCGAAACCTCCAGGAATGCGGCCCGCTATGCCGCCCATATCTCCACCCTGGTGCCAGATGCCCATTTGATACTCTATAATGTTTTCGACTCGCTGGAATATGGCTCCGATAGTAGCCCCCTGGCCACGGACGCGGAAGAAGATGCAGGCAGAAAAGCCATCATGGAACTTGCCCTGGAGAGCGTCCGGACGGAGATCTCCCCCATCACCAGCGCCCGCATATCCCTGGTGGCGGAAGAAAGCCACCGGTTCCTCGACACCCTGGAAAAATATGTCAATAACAATAATATACAGCTCATCGTCATGGGCATTACGGGAGCTACCCGCCTCGGACAGATCTTCATGGGCAGCAATACCCTCAATCTGATCAAGAGAGGCACCGTACCGGTCATTATTGTACCCCCACACGCTCATTCCGAGTCGGCAAAGAACGTGATGCTGCTCACAGACTTCAAGGACATCGAGAACACCATCCCCGTCCATACGGTCAAATCTGTCCTCGACCTGTTCAAACCCAGGCTCCATATCGTCAACGTTGACCACGAACACTACGTACAGGTGACGGAAGAATACAAGGCGGAAAGAGCCAAGCTCGAAGGCCTGCTAAAAGATTATTCACCGGAATTCTATTTCATCCGGCTTTTTGATTTCATGGACGCTATCAATCAGTTCGTGGTGGATAATAAGATCGACCTGATCCTCACCTTCCCCAGAAAACATTCCTTCGTATCGAATATTTTCAAAACAACTAATACTACTCAGCTGGCTTATCATAGTTATGTGCCTATCGTGGCGATACATGCATAAAAAAAGGCCGGCCCTGAGAGCCGGCCTTTCGATTAAAATACGATTTTCAACTCATTTGAACTGTATCTTGTACGTACTATAAGTTCCCGTCACCGTATTGAGCACCTTCAGGATATACGTCCCTGTCGGCGTGGAAGCATTCCGCTGGTACTGTATAGGCGCCGAAATGTTATCCGCCACCCGGGTAAAGATACACTGCCCTATCACATTGTACAGCGACACCAGGTAACGCTGATCCTGCTCTCCTGCTATCTTTATATTTAACTGCCTGTTCACCGGATTCGGATACACCGACACCATCGGCTCGTCCTTTCCACCCAATGATACTGTATTGCTGTAGCTGTCGCTTCCGTCATTGTAGAAAATATGCAGCCGGTATAAATGACTGCCCTGTCCCGGCGCATTGTCCATAAACACATAATTGGTCTCCGAAGACCCGGCAGGCACCGCGCCAATAGCATCATAGGGCATATTTATTCCATTGCTGCGTTGTAGCTCATAGCCTCTGATGCCGGTATTCGATGCATTCCAGCTAAGCTGATTGCCGCCGGAGAGCTGTCGCCCTTCCAGTGTCACACCCACCGGCAGTACGGTTCCGCAGGTACCCGTGATCCGGAAGTAGGCAATTCTCGTCAGACATCCCGCATTTACAGATGTCTTGGCCACATACAGACCCGTATCGCTGAATCGTACATTCGAAATCGTATAGCTCGGCGAGCCGGTGGCCAGCAAGGTACTGTCACCCGTATTCGACTTCTTATACCAGCTGTATGTGGCATTCGGCAATGCCTCCGTCGATAAGGTGCTGCTTTGATTGATACAATCCGAGCTGGCGGAGACGATGGTATTGGCCAGCGGAAGAACGCTCACGTCATTGAGGGCGGCATTGCCACAGGCATCCGTAGCACGCAGCCGGATAAGGTTATACTGCGTATTGTTGTTGATGGCAAATATGGGATTGCTTTGCGGTGCAGTGACCAGGCTGGGCGTCGAAGGATTGCTGGCAATGATCTCATAGGTATACGGCCCGATGCCACCCGAAACGGAAGCCCCTACGCTAAAGCTGTTGTTGTCACACTGATAGGCCGATGACTTCGACAGGCTGGGGAAAGTATAGATAGGCATGACCAGCGTATCATATACAGTCGAAGTACAAGCCGTAAAGGTATAGGCCAGCACATAGGTAGCCGCATCCAGGTTGCTGAACGTAAAGCTGTTTCCCGATTGGAAAGAATACCCGATGCTCACTGCAACGCCATCCTGCCTGACAATGGCAACGCTCAATCCCGAAAGATTGCTGGTGGCCGTTACGACCAGGTTGCCCGATCCGTTGGCCTTCAGGCTGGAAGGGCATTGAGGCGTGATGGAATAGGAATGCGTGACCACGCTGGGTGTCGCCGCCACCGTAATGGTATCCGGCTTACCGCAGACGCCCGTAATGACCACCTTGTATTTTCCTGCTGTAGGCAGCGAAGGCAGGCTGTTTATCGTAGTGGTCGCGCCGCTGAAGCTGACGCTGCTGAGAAGATTATACAAGGTATCATACACTTTCGCAACATAGGGGCCGGTACCTGCCGTCACCTGGATGGCCAGGTCCGTAGCCGCATACGTACAGGAAGGCGTGGCAGTCGCAGTGGCGCCTACAGGAGTAGGCTGCAAGGAAAAACATCTTTCAAAAGTCGTATCCCTGCACGCATTTGTAATCTCGATACAGTAGGACCCATAGCTGACATTGATGAAGGCCCCGCTGGTGGACGTAGCTACCACCGTCCCCGTATTATCTTTCAGGGAATATTGCGCTCCCGTAAGATTGGTCTGCCCCGTAACGGTCACGGCAAACGAAGTACAGGTCTCATCGGCAAAGCTCACGTTCGCATTGACGGACGATACAGGCTTGGCAGCGGTAAAAGGCGAGGTAAAGACTTTTCCGGTGCAGCCATCTGTCGTCTTTATCGTGTAGGACCCATACCCGGTGATATTGAAGACGCCCGTGGTATTACAGGAGCCTACCTGGACCCCGCTGGCATTATAAAGACAGAACTGGGGCGAGGAAAGATTCTGCTGATTGCTGACGGTAGCCGTATAAGTAGAACAGGTCTGGTTGGAGATCACCACAGGCCCCACGGAAGGAACAGGGGCCGTCGTCGTTATACAATTGGTGAAGACACCGTTGGTACAGCCATCCGTGGTCTTTACACATACCGTACCATAAGGCACATTGTTGAACACACCGGTGGTATTACAGACCAGCTGGTTGCCATCGGCGTCCAGCAGACAGTACAGTCCGTTGTAAATATTCTTCTGACCCGTCACCGTTATCGTATAGGAGCTACAACCCTTGTTGCTCACGGAAAGGCTTCCACCGCTGGGCGCCGGCTTGGTCATATTGATACAGCGGGTAATGGTCGTGTCACCGCAGCCGTCTGTTACCTTGATACAATAGTTCCCATAAGGTATATTGGTGAAGGCGCCCGTAGTGTTGCACGTCACCTGGTTACCAAGATTGTCCAGCAAACAATATTGCGGGCTGGTCATATTGGTAGCGCCCGTAAGTACAGCCGTAAAAGTAGAGCAGCCTAAATTGGACGTATTGATCGTGCTTTTGATGGAACGGGTCCGCTTTGTACCGGTGACGGTCACCGGCAGTACGAGGCCCGTGCAGCCATCCTTTACAAGGATCTTATAGGTGCCGTACGGCAGATTGCTGAACACGCCCGTCGTATTACAAGGCTGACTGACGATAGCATTTCCCGCAGCGTCCTGGATACAATACTGCGGACTGGTCAGATTTGTCTGACCCGTGACCGTAGCCGTAAAAGTAGTACAGGTATAATTGGAGATGGCGGCAGTCGCACTCACAGCCGGCTGGGATTTTGTCTGCGTAAAACAGCGGCTGATCACAGTGTCGTAACAGGTATTGGTGATCTTGATACAATACGATCCGTATGGTACATTGCTGAACGCACCCGTCGTATTACAAGGTTGTCCGCTGACAGCATGCCCGCTGGCATCTACAAGACAATATTGAGGATTGGTCAGGTTGGTCTGCCCGGTAATGGACACATTGAAGGTGGTACAGGTTTGTCCGGAAAAAGCAGGATTGGCGCCTGCGGATGGGACGACGGTGTTCGACCAGCTCTTTGCCTGTACCTGTCCGCACCTGTCCCTCGCCACCAGTGAAATGGTTCTCGCGTCACCGATATTGAATGTAAAGTTAGGCGTGGTATACCAGGAAGTATCTCCCGGGCCGCGGACAACACCATATTGAAATCCGTTAAAAGCCGTCCCGGATGCGTTGGTATTCCCCTTGCTGTCCGTCAGCACGATCTTTCCATTATAGGTCTGGCAGCTCGATAGGGTCACCGTGGTAGAAGTAATGGACCAGGTATAGTTCTGAATGCTTACTGTACGGGTCTGGATACCACCGCAGCTATCCGTCATCTGTACGGAATAGGTACCGGGTTTGAGCCCCGTAAAGCTGCCCGTGCTGTTCGTCGTTCCTACCCCCATGGGAGAGGGAGCTACCAGCTTGAAGACAAAAGGCTGCCGGCCATTCTGGGCTCCGGTGACGGATATAGTACCATCGCTACCATTATTACAGGTGACATCCGTCTCGGTAAGACCAAATTTGGGGGTCACATAGGTTCCCGGTACGACAATGCTATTGATATCGAAGGTACAATTGGTGGAAATATCCCTGACAGTCAGGATATAAGTACCAGGTTGAAGACCTGTAATATAGCTGGAGGAAGTATAATCTACGGTAGAAGGGCCCTGCATCTTATAGTTGTAGTTCCCGGTGCCGCCGGTGGCTCTTACCTGTACAGCTCCCGTAGCCGTACACCTGGACTCGTAGACGGTGTAGGTAGCGGTGAGTTCGCGGCAGTTCTGTGAAAGACCGATATGCTGAATTCCTATCAGCAACAACGTCAACACTGCTCCCCTTATAGGGGCGGTTCTGGAGTTCATAGGGTCTTGTTTTCTAAGATATGGATTATGGTCCTGGTCAGGACACTACAAATTTTATAAAAAAATCGTTAAAAAACGAATTTTTTATAAAAACACTTGGGGGACGGAAGTCCCAGCTAGTATGTTCTTCGAAAAAAAGATTAAACAGCCGGCTCCTGCTGACTCAGGCAGTGGAAACTGCCCAACCCCCAGATGATCTCTGTCGAGTCGATGCCGACCACCCTTCTGCCGGGGAAGCAGTCCTGGATGATCTCCAATGCCTTCTCATCCCGGGAGCATCGGAAGGTGGGGACGATGACAGCATCGTTGGCAATATAAAAATTGGCATAAGAGGCCGGCAGACGTTGATCATCATATATAACTTTCTCAGGCATAGGCAGTTCTACGATATTCAGCTGTTTGCCGTTCAGAAGACGCATTTTTTCCAGATCAGCCAGGTTTTCCTGCAGCAGCGCATAATTCTCATCCTGCCTGTTCTCTTCTATCACGGTGATAACCGTATCCTCGTTGACAAACCGGACCGTATCATCGATATGTCCGTCCGTATCGTCTCCCACGATCCCTTCCTTTATCCATAATACCTGCTCCACTCCATAATAATTTACCAGGTAGGTCTCGATTTCCGACTGCGAAAGATGAGGATTACGATTGTCATTCAGCAGACAGCAGATGGACGTGATCACCGTGCCCTTCCCGTTGAAATCCACGGAGCCACCCTCCATAATGATCCCGGGGTGATATACAGGCAGGTTCAGCTCCTTTCCTATCAGGGTAGGTATGACATCATCCAGGTCGAAAGGAGGATATTTATTGCCCCATGCATTATAGTTCCAGTCCACAATAACCTTCTTCTTCGCAGCCCGCGGATTGATAAGGAACGCAGGACCATGATCCCTGCACCATGCGTCGTTGGTAGGGTGAAAAAAGAAACGCACCCGGCTCATGTCCACGCCCTCCCGTTCCAGGCAGCTCACGGCAAAGGCCTTCATGGCCTCATCCTTTATATTGATACATACCTGTTCCCCTTTCACCAGTTCCTTTATAAATCGGCTGTAATAGGGATAAATAGTATGGATCTTGCCCGGCCAGGAAGCCTCTTTATGCGGCCAGGAGAGCCAGGTAGCAACATGAGGATGGAACTCCGCGGGAAAATAATATCCGGATGCCTTGGGCGTGGTGCTCATAGTCATGCTTAGTCCTGGTCGATATATCTTTTGGTAATAGGCTGATAAGAGTCGATCCTTCTGTCGCGCATAAAAGGCCAGTGCGTACGGTAACGATCGGTGGCTGCCGTATCCACCTCCACTATAAAGGTCTCCTCCTTGTCGTGGGAGGCCTGGTTTAGCACTGCGCCAAAGGGATTTGCAACAAATGAACCTCCCCAGAACTTCATCGCGCCATTCTGTTCCAACCCTACCCTGTTGACACTGACCACATGCACTCCGTTGGCGACAGCATGACTGCGCTGTATGGTCTGCCAGGCATTGTACTGCTCGGTATTGGTAGCTTCGTCCTGGGAAGCGGCCCAGCCAATGGCGGTGGGATAAAAGAGTATCTCCGCACCCATCAGTGCCGTAATACGGGACGCTTCAGGATACCACTGGTCCCAGCAGATGAGTACGCCGATGCTGGCATATTTTGTCTTGAATACCTTATACCCCAGGTCTCCGGGGGTAAAATAGAATTTTTCGTAATAGGCGGGATCGTCGGGAATATGCATTTTCCGGTACTTGCCCAGATAGGTCCCATCGGCGTCCAGTACGGCCGTAGTATTATGATAGATACCCTGCGCCCTTTTCTCGAACAACGAGGCGATGATCACTACCTTCAGCTCGGCCGCCAGCTTGCCCAGCACATCCGTAGAAGGCCCCGGTATGGCTTCGGCCAGCTTGAAGTTCTCGTAATCTTCGACATCACAGAAATAGAGGGAAGTAAATAATTCCTGCAGGCAGATGATCTGCGCGCCCTTTGCCGCCGCAGACCTGGCCTCTTTCATTGCCTTCTGCAGATTAGCCTCCTTGCCGGAAGTGCAGCTCATCTGGACCAGCCCTATTTTTACCTTAGACATAATGGCCGCAAAATTACTACTTTCTTCCCATCTGTTTCAAAAATGCGACATGGCTGGCCACAGCATACCGCACCCGGGGGTATTCGATATATACCAGCCCGTATTCCTGGCAGGCCTGACGGATGATCTTGCTGATGGCAGGATAATGAACGTGTGATATTTTAGGGAAAAGATGATGCTCGATCTGGAAATTCAGCCCGCCTACCAGCCAGGAAACGATCCGGTTCTGGGTGGCGAAATTGGCCGTAGTCTTGATCTGGTGGATCGCCCATTCGTCTTCCATCTTGCCCGTATCCACATTTGCCACAGGGAAGGCGGTATGTTCCACCGTATGCGCCAGCTGAAATACCATGCTTAGCACAAAACCCGCTACACAGGTAAAGATGATAAAGCTGATCAGCCAGTCTTCGAAACCTACCATGTAAATAGGCAGACCGACAAAAAGAAAGGCATGGAATAACTTGAAGCCCCAGAATACAAAATGATCAGCAAGGCTCATCTTCTTCAACGGCATAGCCCCAACCTTGCTTTTAAAATATTTCTGGTAATCCAGTAAAAAGATCCAAAAAAGGTAAAGGATACAGTAAAAAAACCAGAAATAAAGATGCTGGTATTTATGAAGCCGGTATTTCTTCTGCGTTTCGCTCATCCGCATCCAGGGCTGGATATCGATGTCATCATCTATTCCGTCCACATTGGTATACGCATGGTGGACCACATTGTGCTTCATGTTCCACATAAAGCTGTTGCCGCCAAGGATATTCAGCGAAAAAGCCGCCAGGCCGTTCAGCCACTTGTACTTCGAAAAGCTGCCATGCGCCCCGTCATGCATCACATTGAATCCGATGGCAGCCACTACGCCGCCCAGCAGGACACTCTCTACAATGGCCCAAAAAGCATTCGGTGTAAAGAACACTAAATGAATATAGATGAACACAAAGCTCACCATCAGAATGACAGCCTTGAGAAAAAGGTTGTAATTACCTGTTTGAGACTTTCCCACTTCCTCAAAATAGGCGCTTATTCTTCTCTTCAGCTCAGCATGGAAAGATTGGGAAGAACTCGCAAACTTGGGTAACGACATTATTTGGTCGGTTAAAATATGAAATAATTATATGCAAAGGTAACGCATTCAAAGTGTATTAATTGTTAAAGGGGCGACAATTAATACAGCAATATTCTTCTCATGTATCCATCTGTATAAAAGCGTCAAAATCCCGCACTCCGATCATTTTTTCGGTGATAAATCCCTCGGCATAGGCAGTCCCGATCATTTTCCCGAACATCTGGTGCCGGCCGATGACCGCATGCAGGAATTCGGGCGAGGAAATGTACGTCTGTGGCTCATCCTTACCATATTGAGAAGAAAAGAACTGGGACGAATAGGCCTTGACAGATGCCAGCTTCTGCTCGAACACAGGGGTGATATCGTAGACAAAGGAAGGGTTGAAATAGCGGTCCTGGATATAGTGGAAAATATACTTGGGGCGCCAGTGCTCCTGGGCCTGCCCGTCGTTGTCCACCGTCCCGACCTTTCGCAGACCGCTCAAAAAACAGGCATCCGATATCAGATGCCCGGCCCTGCCATGGTCAGGATGACGATCCGTCAGGGCATTCGCAAGGACGATCTCAGGCCGGTATTTCCGGATCACCCGGATCAGCTGCCGCTGATGCGCTTCGTCATTCCGGAAAAATCCATCGGCCATACCCAGGTTCTCCCTGACATCCAGTTGCAGTATCTCAGCTGATCTGGCCGCTTCTTCCAGCCGGAGTTCAGGAGTTCCTCTCGTTCCCAGCTCGCCCCGGGTGAGATCCACCACCCCCGTCTTTTTGCCATTCTTTTTTTCCATCAGCAGGGTTCCCGAACACCCTAATTCCACATCATCAGGATGTACGGCAATGGCCAGAATATCCAGCTTCATTTAATCAAATTTTTGCACAAAAGTACCGTTTTTTGCCATTTGGCTATGTGCATATTGTGAAGTAGCTTCGCGGGTCCAAATTGTTCTTTAAATCATTTAAAAAAAGGTCATACATGGCATACGATGTAGTCGTCCTTGGCAGCGGTACTGGCGGGTATGTAGCCGCGATCCGCGCCGCACAGCTAGGCTTTAAGACAGCAGTCATAGAAAAAGAAAATCTGGGAGGCGTTTGCTTGAACTGGGGATGTATCCCTACCAAAGCATTGTTAAAGAGCGCCCAGGTCTACCAGGATATCCTGCATTCAAAAGATTTCGGCATCAACGCCACCGGTACGCCCGACTTTCCCGCAGTGATCAAACGCAGCCGTGGCGTCTCCGACAAAATGAGCAGGGGCGTCCAGTTCCTTATGAAGAAAAATAAGATCGACGTTATCATGGGAGTCGGCAAATTAAAAGCAAAGGGACAGATAGAAGTGACAGGAGCAGATGGTAAAACGCAGCTGGTAGAAGGTAAGTATATCATCGTCGCCACAGGTGCACGTAGCCGCGAATTACCCAATCTGAAGCAGGATGGCAAAAAGGTCATCGGCTACCGCGAAGCCATGACCCTGCCCCAACAGCCCAAAAGCATCATCGTAGTAGGCAGCGGCGCCATCGGCGTCGAGTTTGCTTACTTCTACCATAGCCTTGGCACGAAAGTCACGATCGTAGAGTTCCTTCCCCGCATCGTCCCCGTGGAGGACGAAGAGATCTCCAGGGAGCTGGAGAAGATCTATAAGAAATACGGCATCGAGGTCCTTACCAACAGCGAGGTCACGGGTGTGGACACCAGCGGCAACGGAGTAAAGGCAAAGATCAAGACCCCCACGGGCGAGGTCACCCTGGAAGCAGACATCGTCCTCAGCGCCGTAGGCATCACCGCCAACATCGAGAACATTGGCCTGGAGACCCTGGGCATCAAGACGGATAAAGGCAGGATCAGCGTAGACAAATACTACCAGACCAACATACCAGGCGTATACGCCATCGGCGACTGCGTTCCCGGACAGGCGCTGGCGCACGTATCTTCCAAAGAAGGTATCATCTGCGTCGAGAACATCGCCTACAACGAAAAGAAATACAACCATCAGCCGGAGCCCCTGGATTACAACAACGTTCCCGGATGTACCTACTGTACTCCCGAGATCGCTTCCGTGGGCTTTACAGAAAAGCAGGCCCGTGACGCCGGCTATGAGGTCAAAGTGGGCAAGTTCCCCTTGAGCGCCTCCGGTAAGGCCACCGGCGCAGGCCACAACGAAGGCTTTGTAAAAGTGGTCTTCGATGCCAAATACGGCGAGTGGCTCGGCACCCATATGATCGGGTATAATGTAACAGAAACGCTCATGGAGACCGTCCTCGGCCGCAAGCTGGAGACTACCTATCACGAAGTGCTGAACAGCATCCACCCCCATCCCACCATCAGCGAGAGCGTCAAAGACGCCATCGAGGTGGCCTACGGCGAGGCGATACATCTCTAACAATAAAAAAAGGAGGCGATCAGCCTCCTTTTTTTATTTACCTTTCTGGCTCAAAAAACACCAGCCATGAAAAAGCTCGTTATCTTTCTGCTCGCAGCACTGCCTGCAGGCCTCTCCGCCCAGTCTCTCACCGGCGAAGACATCAAGAACCAATTCATCAAAGATTGGGAAAGATCAAAAGCCTATACAGAGGAATACCTGAACACCATGCCTGCCGACAAATATTCCTTCAAGGCGGTTGACAGTATCCGCAGCTTCGCCCAGCAGATGCTCCACCTGGCGTCCGGCAATGCCTTTCTGATGAACCTGGCCACAGGCGCAAAGCCTCCCTTTGATGCAAGAGGGCTGGAAGGAAGAGCATCCGCACAGACCAAAGATTCCGTAACGTATTATGTCGACGCCAGCTACGATTATGCCATTAAGGCCGTCAAAGACCTGGATGATTCCAAACTGGGCGAAACAGTAAGCGCAATGGGTCGTCAGGGCACCCGTTTTGCTCTCTTAATAAAAGCCCTCGAACACCAGGCCCATCACAGGGGACAAACCACTATCTACATCCGCCTGCAAGGCATCAGACCTCCGAACGAGCGTTTATTTTAGGATCCGCGACCTCCGATCCCCCGACCTGCTTCTCCTCGGGTATCCTGTTGTGCCACCAGCTGGCCAATGAAGACCCCGTTGTATTCATCAAAGGACCGAAGACTGCCGGCGCCAGACCTACCGTAGCCAGCTTATTCATGGTCAGCGCCAGCCCGGACGCAAGCCCCGCATTCTGCATACCTACTTCCAGGGCAATGGTGCGGCAGTCCCTTTCCTTGAATCCCAACAGCCTGCTCGACCAGTATCCCAGGAAATAACCCGCCACATTGTGCAGGAAAGTGGCCAGTACCAGCAATCCCCCTACCCGTAAAAGGCTTTCTCTTCCCGCTGCCGTTATCACGACGATGATCAGGGCAATCCCTCCCATCGACACCAGCGGCATGGCCCTGTCCAGCCACTTGAACTTCCCTCTTACCAGGTAATGGAACAATAATCCTGCAATGACAGGGAAGATCACCATCTTCGTAATGTCCCACACCATCGCCTGCCAATGAACTTCGATGAACTCACCCGCCAGCAGACGCATCATCAGCGGCGTTAAAAAAGGAGCCAGCAGCGTGGACACGGTGGTTACGGACACTGATAACGCCAGATTTGCTCTCGCCAGAAAAGACATGACATTACTTGCCAGCCCACTGGGACAACATCCCACCAAAAGAATGCCCGCAGCGATCTCCGGTGGGAAGTTAAAAGCCCTTGCCAATGCAAAACCTACCAGCGGCATGATGGTATAATGACAGATGACCCCTATGATCACTCCCTTGGGCATGCGCAGTACCGCCGCAAAATCCTTTAGACTCAGCTCCGTCCCCATGCCGAACATGATCACCTGCAGCAACGGGACGATAAGGCTGGAGAATTTAAACCCGCCGATGCTTATAAAATATTGCGGATAATATAACGCCAGGCTCACTACAGCCAGGATCGTCATGGTATAGGAAAATCCTCGTAAAAAATGATGCCGGCGGAATGCCAGCCCCACAAAGGTCAGACAGAGCATGAGACACCAGCCCGCCCATTGCGGCTGATGCAGAACGATCGTCAATATATAGGCCAGTAATAAGGCAATGGCAACCTTATAGAAAAAATTCATTTTCGGGGAGTTTTACCAGGTACGGTCTTTCATAATTCGATCCAGCTCAGCACGGCTCATGGAAAGCTTTCCAGGATGCTCGTCCAGCCAGCGCAGAAAATCTTTTTTGATCTCGTCCGACCACTGCGCATCTATCTGGCCGGGTGTGTATTTTCCCTGGCGCAGACGCAGATGGCCAAATTCATCCCGCAATGCGATAAACTCCGAATTCAGCACCACATATTCCACCAGGTGCGCAGGTATAAAGAGAACCCCTCCTTTCTTCGCCAGCACGACATCTCCGGGTAATACCGTGGCCCTCCCGATCCTGATAGGTACATTGATCCCACCCAGCATCATCTGCTGTATATAAGAAGGATCATATCCTTTCACCCAGCCATTAAAACCTTCTATCTCTTCCAGTCCTTCCATGTCCCTCACCGATCCATAAAAAACAACACCCCGGTGGGAATGAGCATAAATGGCATTCCCAAGATTATCTCCTATCAATGTTCCATCAGCCACTTTTCCAAAACCATCCGCGACATAGATATCGCCCTCCTTAAGAACATCGATGGGCCAGGAATTTGTATTGCCTATACGCCCCTCGGCCTTCCCCTTATCCCTTATCAGCTTGTCGAGGTCCGGCCGCTCAGGATAATACTGTGCCGTGACCACCCTGCCCGTCATCACCGAGTCAGGATGTATCACCATCCAATCCCCTTCAAATTGATTTTGGTAACCTTTGTTGCGAAGTAAACCCCATGCATCCTCTATCCCTACATTTCTGAGCCGTTGCAGCAGCGCATCAGACACCCTGGGCCGCCCGTCCGCCGAACGCTCACCCATCCATTCCGGGGTCAACGCCTTTATCTGATCCGGTGTAGGCGTCACCTGTTGTGCGGTAGCAACAGTCGTTAAGTTAATAATACATAGAAAAAGAAACAGTTGTCTATTCATATAGGTTGTTTTTTATGAATGTATAGGTACCGTTTCACTTTCTCTGGCAGCTGAGTTGTCGCTCTCTTCGACCCTGGCCGGCCAACCTCCGGTCCATCCCGGGAACTGAGCAAGTTCCGGGTTTTTATACCTTTATAGCTATGCTAGTTTTGTATGTATAAAACAAAAACATACAGTCATGGAAGATACAACCAATTTCGACAGGATCGCCACAGCGATCGATTATATCAAAAAAAACTTCAGGGACCAGCCCAATTTGGATCAGGTGGCAAAAGAAGTTCACCTCAGCCCCTTCCATTTTCAACGGCTATTCACAGACTGGGCTGGTGTCAGTCCTAAAAAATTCCTGCAGTACCTCAGCATCGACTACGCCAAATCCATGCTGCAGGACAAAGGGGCTACCCTCTTCGATACAGCCTTCGAAACAGGGCTGTCGGGTACAGGCCGGCTGCACGATCTCTTCATCGGCATCGAAGGCATGACCCCCGGAGAATATAAGAATGGAGGAGAGTCCCTGCTCATCAATTATTCATTTGCAGAAAGCCCTTTTGGAGAGATCATCGTGGCCTCCACTCAAAAAGGGATCTGTCATCTTGCCTTTATCACCGACGGGGACCAGGCGCTGGCGGAGCTGAAAGCCCGGTTTCCGCATGCACGTTACAGACAGACGGTAGACCTTATACAGCAGAACGCCCTGTACATCTTCTCCCGGGACTGGAGCCGCCTGTCCGATGTCAAGCTGCATCTCAAAGGAAGCCCCTTCCAGCTCAAGGTCTGGGACGCCTTATTGAACATTCCCATGGGACGGCTGTCAACCTATGGTTCCATATCCGAAGCCATCGGCAACCCGGGCGCCTCACGGGCAGTGGGATCGGCCATCGGCAGCAATCCCGTAGCCTTCCTCATACCCTGTCATCGGGTGATCCGATCCTCCGGCGACACGGGCGACTATCACTGGGGCGGCACCCGCAAAAAGGCAATGATCGGTTGGGAGGCGGCAAAGGTTTCCCACAACCCTCACCACCCCGAAAAGGATAACTGATCCTCACCCGCCCGTCTCCCGGGCCGCCCTCCCTATGGATGACTACAGGCATCGCATTGAAGACTGAAAAAACGGAACTGGGCAGGTATCGCGGCCGCGGTATCCACAAATCCCCTCAGCGCAAAGAGTCCAACCCAGCGGGGTGTTAGGACGAACTCATGACTGACCGCCTCCTTAAAAGAAGTATTCTCATTGACCCCATCGGCATAGAGTATCCGAAACCGCTTGCCCTGTTTTTCTATCCGTAACGATAGATAGGTCAGGTCCCGTAAGATCAGGGGATGGTCACGTAGGCTGTCCGTTTGCAAAAGGATGGTTTGCGCGATCTCCTCCGGCTTGTCAAGACCATTGCCCGGGGAAGTGATGGCCTGCAAATGAATGGTCCCGCTGCGGGGGAATCCCCCATTATAGTCATTGTACGCAAAGCTGACTCGCATGCTCTTCCCCGTTAGCGTGCTGTCCTCCAGCAAAAGAATACCTGCCTGTTGCCAGTTTTGACGGGGCAGAAAATCCTTCAGATGCACTTCAAGGGTCCAGCAGTCACAGGGCAGCTCATGCAGCAGCAGATTACGGATCACCGGCCCCTGCGCCGAATCGGGCCAGTTGTCCCCTTTCAACGTGAAGAGGGTCAGGCTGCCGGGATATTCTCCCCTCCTGCTCCAATAGACACTGTCCTTTCCCTGGACAGCCCAGCCATCGGCAGCCAGGGAGTCCTCGTTCACCGTATGGAAATTGCTGTAGAAATGGGAGGACTTCCCCCTGCGATAAAATAAGGTGAGAAGAATGATCACGACAGCCAATCCTACCCACCATCCGATCCTCTTTGTCCGCCCCCTTTCTCCAACCCCATCAGATCCCGCCGATATCTTTTCCTCCTCCCGGAACGTCTGCTCATTCATCCCCGCCCCCTGCCGGATCATCTGCTCTTTATATCGGAACCAGTACGGATAATGCCCCTCCCGCTCCCTCCGCTCAGCCTCGGTCGTATACGGCGCCCCCATCACGTAGCGGGCCAGGGTATCCAGCGTCGCCGGAGAAGGATTTTCTTTCTTATCCGAAGAACCATCCATGACAAACAGAGAATAGTTCTTCAGACTCTTCCATCCTATCATAAGCCCGGTCTGCTCAAATACCTGGTTGTATAGGAGCTTGCTCTCCGTCTCGGTCAATGGCCCTTCCAAAGGACGACCAAAACATTTCAAACAGGCCTGCCGGAACAGGCTGGCAAAGACCGAAAGATCAAGGCTATTCATAATACATTATTAACCACCCGAATGTACCAATTCTTACAGATTTACGAAGACTTCCGGCAGAATTACGTGTCAGTTCCGTCCCTCTTTCCCGTCCCATCGGACATTTATCAAAAACACCATGAAGCACCTGCTCTTCCTTCCCCTTGTCCTGATGACAGCCACCCTCCTCTCCGCCCAGGAACTTCAGTTCCATTATGATCCCCGTCATACGCTGGACCCCTCGCATAACGCACATAACTATCCTTCCCTCTTTTTCCAGTTCTTCAAGAACCAGGACTCGGGCAGGTCCCCCAAAAAAACATTAGACCATTCCGAAAAACGGGTTACATTTTCGAGAAGACACGTTTTTCGGATTTCATTAAAACCAGGCTCTTTTCTCCTGCAGGCAAAGGCAGACTTTCAGGGCGCAAGCCACAACGTCAGCCAGGCCTATATACAAATTTCCCAATCCTTCCGTTGCTGGAAACCGCGCATCTTCCTTTCTTTTCAATACAGCGGCGGGCTTGGGGTCACCGAACCCAAACAATACAGCTATTATATCAACAATGCTTTTTCTCTTGGATTATCCTACCCCTTCCAATGGAAGGGTGCATGGCTGAGCGCCGTGCTGGACTGTAAATACATCCCCTATACAAAACCTACCCACGATCCTCTTTTCACCTTGTATTGGTGGAGCGGCTACTTTCACTATAAAGTGGAATTTTCCGGCGATTTTTCTACCTGGACAGAGAACAAAGATCATGGGGACGCTTATACCGCAGGCCAGCGGGGCAAACGCTTTTTCTTTTTCGCGGAACCCCAGCTATGGTATAATGTCAACAAGACTTTCTCGCTGGGGACCAGGATCAATATGTATTATCATATCAATACCTCCGATGACCGCTTCCAGGTTTATCCTACAGCCGCCGTCCGGTGCAAGCTCTGATCGGACCTCGTATCGGGCGCGGGCCCGGCCACATGCACCGGCTTTTCCGACAGGCTCCTCCAGCAATAAAAGACCAGGTAGCTTTCCCATCCCTTGTATTTGGAAAAGAACCGGTCGATCTTCGCCAGCTCTTTACGTTCCTTTATGATCTTGTGTTTTGTCAGCGCGGTCAGCAGCCCCGTATCCCCATGCGGGACGCCGGAAGGATCCCGTAAGGATTTCATCAGACAATAATTGGCGGTCCACACACCGATGCCCTTCATTTTCATCAATGCCTGCAGCCTGCTTTCCCTGTCCGGCAAGGCCATGAGCTTTTCCCTGCTGAGCGCACCTTTTGCAAACGCATCCGCCAGGCTGATCAGATAGGCAGCCTTGCTACGGGAGAATTGCATGAGCCGCAGATCCTCCACCGACGCAGCAGCCAACACCTCGTAGTCCGGGAAAAGATGAAAGGTCTCTCCATTATAAATGATGGACCTGCCATATTTCTCTACCAGCCTTCTTTTGAGCATAAATGCAAAGGGCAGATTTATCTGCTGCCCAATGATCGACCAGGCCAGGGCTTCGAATACATCGACAATACCCACCAGCCGGAGCCCCTTATACTTCTCACACATATACGCCAGCCGGCGATCCCGCCGCAGCAACGCATAGAAAGGGACAAGATCCCGGTCTATGTCCATCCATTCCCGGACATAGTCAGCCAAAAGCGCTCGCGTTCGTTCATCCGCCCGCCCATGCAGGATCATAACTTCCAGACAGCCTTTCCCTTCAGCGATCTCCACCAGCAGATCCTCTCCTCCCAATTGCAGCGCCTTCAGCAGCCTGCCATTCCGTACACGATGCCCACAGTCGTCATACCCTCTGTCCATATACCAGGAGCATTCCGAAAAACTAAAATTGGCCGGCAGGGGTATATATAGCTTTTCTAATGTATCCATCCCCCAAAGATAAGATCATTCCCGGCGGGCGGAGCACCCGGTTCTTGCGATCCATCAATCCTCTCGCTGAAAGCCTATCATGCGTCTCTCAACCTGTTCTACTGGCACAAGAAACTGCTTAATGTAATCAAGAACAGTCTGCACATCGTATGTATTTTGCATCGTTTGCTTTTCCAATTGTTCCAGCTTCAGCAGAATATCCTTATTCGTTGACAACATTTCTCTCATTTTTACAAAGATCTCGACGATGCGAATGCTGACCTGTATAGCCGTTTTGCTTCGCAACACATTAGCCAGCATTAACACGCCATGCTCCGTAAATACATAGGGAAAATGCCCACCCAGGGACTGTTTAGAAGGTATCGCATTTTGCGATACCATTCCATCTACCTCATTTTCAATTAGTTGAAACATAAACTTGTCTGGAAATCTGTCGCTGTTCCGTTTTACCTGCTCCCTTAGCCTGATGGGCTGAACCCCATACAATTCCGCCAGATCCCTGTCCAACATCACCTTCTGCTCCCTGATATAATATATCTTGCTGATTACCATTTCATCCGGAACGATCATTTCTTTCTTCTCCGTCATAAGATAGGTTTTTAAGGTTATAAAAAATAGAGCCTGCAAACCTACTTAATCCCCTGCCCAAAAAATTTGAAACTTTTTAGCCATTTATAAGGAGTCGCAATTTGCGACACCTTCCCTTTCACCCTGATTTTCAAACCCCTTCCCCCAAAAAATAATATTTTTACCCCCAATAGGGGTCACCACCTCCTCAGTTGTCATTATCCAAACGCCCGTTATTGACAACGACAGTTATCAGTAAAGCCACTATTGAAACAGCAAGCATGGAATTCACCGATGCCACGATCATACAATTGCTGAAACGTCGGGATGAAACAGGATTCGAACAGGTCTTTAAATTCTATTTTAAGAACCTGTACAGGTACGCCCTTACCATCATACAGGACCACGACCAGGCCGAAGACATCGTACAGAACGTATTCTATAAGCTCTGGGACAAAATGGACTCGCTGAATCTTCCGGATTCATTAGCCGCCTACCTGTATAGGGCCGTCTACAACGAAAGCCTCAATCATCTCAAACACAAAAAAGTAAAGCTCACTTACCAAACACATATCACCCGGAGTATGAAAGATCAGACAGACGGCGCTCATAGAAAAGTGATGTTCAGCGAGCTGGAACGCCGCCTGCAGACAGCCATCAACGAGCTTCCCGAACAATGCAGGACCATCTTCCAGATGAGCCGTTTTGAAGAGCTCCGCTATCTGGACATCGCCCACCGCCTGGGCATCTCCGTCAAAACAGTGGAGAACCAGATGGGCAAAGCACTAAAACTGCTACGGATGCGCCTGATCGACTATCTGCCCCTTCTCGTCCTTCTCCTCCTCAACTTTTTAAACCACCGCCCTTGAACAAAGATCTGCATACCGACCCCGGAGGCCCGCAGGGCATCTATGAAGACCTGCTGGTGAAATACCTGCTGGGCGAGACATCCCCCGATGACAACGCCCGCGTAGAAACCTGGCTGGCTGCCGATCCCGCCAACAGACATTTCTACAACCACTTCCAGCTCATCTGGCGTGAAAGCCGCCACCTGAACGATAACTTCAATGCCTCCGACGAACAGACAGACGCCGCCTGGCAAAAGTTCCAACAAAAGATCCACCGGCCCGATCGAACCAGAGGTCCGTTGTCCGAAGGACAAATATCAAACCTCCAGGCCGTAAGATCCGACCCCGGCCAAATACATGATCACACCCGGGCAGTCCCGACCAGCCGGCCAATCTGGGCAAAAGTAGCAGCAGCTGTACTTTTGGTGGCTTCTATTACAGGAATTATCTACCTCACCAGAAATGCAGCCCCCGACAAGCTTGTAGCCAGCACAACAGCCCCGCTGACCGACACCCTGCCGGACGGATCGCTCATTACCCTTAACAAACGATCCGATATCCGCTATCCGGCAAATTTTAAACAACAACGCACCGTACACCTGCTAAAAGGCGAGGCCTTTTTCAAAATAGCGCCCAATAAGGAAAAACCTTTTAAAGTATATACAGACAATATCACGATCACGGTCCTGGGCACCTCCTTCAATGTACGCAACAAGGAAAACACTACCGAGATCATTGTCGAATCCGGGCTTATCCGTGTAACAGACTCCCTCCACGATGTGCTCGTACATCCTTCGGAGAAGCTGATCCTGCACAGGGGAGATACTTCCCTGACAAAGGAAGGGACAACGAGCCGGTTGTATCAATACTACCGCACAAAGGAGTTTGTCTGTGACAACACCCCGCTGCCCCAGCTGGCGGCTTCACTGGAAGAAGCCTACGATGTCAAGATCGTAGTCGACCCTTCCCTGCGTCATTTGCGGATCAATACCGTATTCAGTAACCAATCCCTGGATCAAATAATAAATATTATAAAGGAAACATTCGGCATCAACGTCGAACGCTCTGACGGCCAGATCACTTTACAACCATAAGATAAGATCATGAAACATATAATTTATACCTTATTGGTAGCAGGATCACTATTCACTGTCCGGTCACCCCTTCACGCACAGGATGTCCTGGACCTGCCAGTTACTATATCGATGCCTCACAACAGGGTGGAAGAAGTCCTGAAGTCCCTAAGCACGGTAGGTCACTTCTATTTTTCCTATAGCAGCGATCTCTTCAAAAAAGACAGCCTCGTATCCATAACACTTGAACACAAGACGGTCCGGCAGGTCCTGGATACCCTTTTCCGTGGCCGGCTCGAATACAAGGTCAACGGCAATTACATCATTCTGCGCAAGGCGCCGCCACCGCCCGTTACGCTGCCACCGTACACAGGTTCAGAAGATAAAAAATACGTGGTCAAAGGCGTCATACTGGACGAGAATACAGGCGAGGCCGTCAGTCAGGCCAGTGTCTATGACAAACAGGGACTGATCGCAACCCTCTCCGACGCGGACGGTTTTTTTACCATACGGCTGAAGAACAGGTCCAGTCCCGCCGCTCTCACGGTCAGTAAAGAATTCTATGCCGACACCACCGTAAAGATCGAACCCGGTGTCAATCAAAAGATCACCATCACAGTCGCTCCTTCCTCTGCCAATAAGAAAATGGTTACCATCGGTCCCGAAGGTTATCTCCCATCGGACTCCATCCGGGTGGAGCTGGACGGAGCGCCCGTTTATTTGCGCCAGGACCCGATACGCGTAGAGATGAGCGGTCTTGGTAAACTGCTGCTTTCATCGAAATTGAAGATACAGAGTATCAACCTCCATAAATATTTCGTACAACAGCCCTTTCAGCTTTCTCTTGTGCCGGGGCTGGGCACCCAGGGGATACTAAGTCCCCAGATAACCAATAAGCTTTCTTTGAATATCATAGGGGGCTATACCGCCGGGCTTAATGGCGTGGAACTAGGCGGCGTCATCAATATCGACAAAGGAAAAGTGCAGGGCTTACAGGCTGTAGGCATCGCCAACGTGGTGGGAGGCCCGCTACAAGGCGTCCAGCTCGCAGGCTCTCATAACATCGTTCTGGACTCCGTGAAGGGCTTGCAAGCCGCGGGCATCGGCAATTTCAACAAGGGCAGGCTGAAAGGCGTACAACTGGCAGGCATCATGAATAAGGTCTCGGATTCCGTGGAAGGCATACAGGTCGCAGGCATCATCAACATTGCCCAAAAACAGGTGAAGGGCTTACAGCTGGCAGGCATCCTCAACAGAACCCCAAAATTGAAAGGCGTGCAGATCGGCCTCGTCAATATCGCCGACACCTCGGAAGGCTATGGCATCGGCCTGCTCAACATCGTGAAAAAAGGCATGCATGAGATATCTCTGTTCACCGATGAAGTAGCCCCGTTGAATATCGCCTACCGGTCGGGCAATGACAAGCTATATACCATCCTCCTGGCAGGCTGCAACCCTGGCACTGACCGCAGATCCTATCTTTATGGATTTGGGCTGGGTCACCGCTTCCATCTTGGTAAAACACTATCCTTAGATCCGGAGATCTCCAACGAACAGCTCATAGTAGATGGATGGAGTAATTACAAATACACGAATTTTATCAGCAAATTCAGCCTCGACCTCCGCGTACGTCTTGGAAAATATTTCTCGCTCTCAGGAGGTCCGTCCCTGGCCATTTATACCTTCGATAAGAAGATCACCGTCAACGGCCATGATTTCTCACCCGTTGCCGGCAACTATGGCACCTGGCGAATTTCCGATAAAGTCACAGGATGGATCGGATGGCGCGCCAGCATTAATTTCCTATAATGTAACAGTACCGGATAGGGGTATACGATCGATGGGTTGTTATAGAGTAAACACCGAAGATCATGACACTATCCAATTTCAAAGCGCAATTCCTGTGTATCCTCGTTTTACTGCTACATGCGGGAGTATCACAGTCCCAAGGATTGACACAACGAATACGGGGCGCCGTTACAGACCAGATATTATCCCGTCCCCTCTCCGGAGCCACCGTCACCCTGCTCGGCGAAGGCGGACGGGAAGAAAGGTCCACCATCACGGACAGCAATGGCAACTTTTACTTCAGGGACGTCCCCATCGGACGCCGGCAGCTGCGGATCTCGCACATCGGCTTTAAAGAGTCAGTACAGGACAATATTCTTGTCGAAGCAGGTAAAGAATCCGTACTGAATATCCCGTTGGAAGCTTCCGCTCACACGGAGAATGAAGTGGTAGTAAAGGCAGGCAGCAGAAGGAACAGACCCTTGAATGAAATGAGCGTCGTCAGCTCCAGGGCCTTCACCGTGGAAGAAACACAAAAGTTCCCCGCCGCCGTCAACGACCCGTTGCGCATGGCGACAAGCTTCGCCGGTGTGATCGCGCCCTTCGATGGCAACAACGATATCGTTATCCGGGGCAATTCGCCTACCGGATTGCTATGGCGCATGGAGGGAGTGGATATCCCTAACCCTAATCATTTCAGCTCAGCCGCCAGCAGCGGAGGGGGTATATCCATTCTCAGCGCACAGCTGTTGTCCAATTCGGATTTTCTCACAGGCGCATTCCCGGCGGAATATGGCAATGCGCTCAGTGGCGTATTCGATCTGCATCTGCGCAAAGGCAATAACGAGAAAAGGGAATATACGCTGCAGGCGGGTGTGCTGGGGCTGGACGCTTCTGCTGAAGGGCCGCTGAGCGCCTTTTACAAAGGTTCTTTTCTGGTAAATTATCGTTACTCCACACTGGCATTGCTCAAAAAAATAGGGCTGGACATTGGATCAGGCGTACCCGTCTTTCAGGACCTTTCTTACAACATTTATATGCCTACCCGCAAATGGGGTGAGTTCAGCCTTTTCGGCTTCGCAGGACTCAGCTCACAAAAAGGCACTCCTAAAAAAGATTCCACTAAATGGAAGGAAGAGGATGACCGGTATGCCCAGACCTATTCCGGTACAACAGCCATGACAGGACTCACCCACAACATTTTCCTGGGCAGCAGGACCAACCTGCGGTCGGTGCTGGCCGTCTCCTACACCGGTTCAAAAACAGCGGTGGATTACATGGACGATCATTATCAATATTCCAGGAGCTATACTTCCAATGACAAGACCCCCAAATGGACCCTCACTTCCACGTTGAATCATCGTTTTGGCACAAGCAATATCTTTCGTGCGGGTTATTTAGTCAACCTCATCGGCTTCAATTATTACCAGGAAGGCCGGAAGTCTCCCGAAGCTCCTCTGCTGAAAGAGGTGGATGCCAGCGGTCATACACAGACCATACAGGCTTTTGCACAATGGCAGGGCCGGCCGGCAGACCATCTGCTATTCAATGCGGGCGTTCACTACCTCGAGCTATTGCTTAATCATTCCAGGGCCATCGAACCCAGGGCCTCCGTGAAATGGGAAATAGATGGTAATAACAGCATCGGACTGGGCTTTGGACTTCATAGCCAGATACAGGCGCTGGGAGTTTACTTCGCACAGGACACCACAACGGGCGGCGGGTACTACCACCCCAATGGCGGACTATGTCTCACGCATGCCCAACACTATGTTCTTTCCTATAATCACAGGCTGGGCGCCGACCTCAACCTGAAGGCGGAATTATACTATCAGCGGCTTTACAACGTACCCGTCAATGCCAGCGATACCAATACGTTCTCCACGCTCAACATCGAGAGCAGCGATTACGTGTCGGACCCCCTGGTGAACAAAGGCAAAGGACGGAACTATGGAATGGAGCTCAGCCTGGAGAAATTCCTTAGCCATCGCCTGTATTATATGGTGAATACCTCTCTCTATAAGTCGAAATATACAGCCCTCGACGGCATCGAAAGGAACACACGCTTCAACGGGCATTATGTGATCAATTTCGTAGCCGGAAAGGAATTCATCTGGTCCCAACGGGCCGACAGGTCAAAGATATTCGGGGTCAATATCAAGACCATCTATGCAGGAGGTTTCAGGACAACGCCCATCGACGCAGTCCAGTCCGCTCTGCAGAACCAGACCATTTATTATCAAAAGGAAGCCTACTCCCTGTCCAATCCTGCCTATTTCAGAACAGACCTTCGCCTGAGCCTGAAAAAAGAGAGACGCCATCTCACCACCATCCTCTCCATGGATTTTCAGAACCTCACAGGCCGGAGGAATGTATATGATCAGCAATATGACATCGTAAAAAAGAAGGTGGTCACCATCTACCAGGTGGGCCTGATACCCGTGCTGAACTATAAGGTCGAGTTCTAAAAGCCACTCGTCAGCCCGCTCCGGAAGGCGCTAAACAAGGTACACCATATCCATATGGAAATACTTTTCCAGGATTTTGTCCCTATGGTCTTCGTCCATGATCTGCTTTACCTGCTTATTTCCGTTGGAAGTGCGGATCAGCTTGTTATTGATGATGCTGATACGGCCCTCGGGAGTAGGCAGGCTGCAGATCAGGCTCCGGGCAAAATGCGATTCCCGGGAGGTCTGATGGAAATGATGCATCTCTGCGAATTCATGCAGATTACGGGGAGTCAGTGTAAAAATGTATTCGATCTTAAATGTTTGCTTTGAGTCATTCCATTTGGCAACACCCATATACTCCTTGCCATCCACGGAGATATTTTCCACTATCTGGTAAAAAGTACGGCCATCGCTTTGGACCGCTCCGGGCTCGATGGCCAAAGGACGAAGTGCGAAATCACCATAACCGACATCTACCAGCCACTTTTTACCTTCCAGCTCCACGATCAGGGCCATATGCTCGAATTCACGGCCATAACCATGACCATGCAGCAGCCGGCCCGCGATCATATGGACCTTGAATCCACTAATGGCCAGCAATCTATGGAATAAAGTATTCAGTTCGTAGCAATAACCTCCCCGTCTGTCGAGTATCACTTTCTGATACAGCGAGTCCAGCTGAAGGATAATGGGGATATGATTGTGTATGTCCAGCGTTTCGAATGGAATGCTGAAAACATGCTGCTGTTGAAGAGATTGAAGGGTTGGAAGGTCCGTGTAAATAACACCGTCGTAATCAATACGTTTTAAATAGGCGCGAATGTCCATAGCTAAAAATTGTAATAGATCTGTTCTGTTGTATAAAAATTCTTCTTTTAATCCTGATATATAATTTAAACAATTCTCCTGCCAATATCCCTAGAGTGTTTTATTGTATAGATCGCTGCATGAGGTCATTAGCAGTAGCCCGGTATTGGGTGAATGGCGTTTTCGCTCCACCATCGGTAGGTCAGTTAGGATGCCCCCGTTGTAAAATGTCATATAACAACAACAGGAAAGATTAGTTCACCCCCGCCCCAATATTTTTCAGGGGAAGGGTGTATTTTTAGGCCTAATTGTATATGTAAATGAGCCGGTTCTTTTCATTTTTATGTTGTTGTCTGAGCCTGGCGCTCCTATCCGCCTCTCCCCCACGCCCGAACGCCCTGGTCACAGACCCCCATACAGCACCCCTTCAGGAAGTGCTCGTAGCCGCAGCAGCCGACCTGAAATTTGCCATGGATTCCCTCGTAAAAGCCTTTTCTGCCACCTCGAATGACATATCAATAAAACTTGTATATGGCTCCTCGGGTAACTTTTACGAACAGATCAGCAATGACGCCCCCTTTGATATCTTTTTCTCGGCCGATCTTGGTTATCCGCAGAAACTGGAACAGCAGCACATGACCCTTGCTCCCATCGTGCCCTACGGCACGGGACAGCTGGTCCTCTGGAGCAAAAACCTGGACCCTTCCAAAGAAGGGATGAATACGCTGCTGCTTTCCTCCGTCACCCATATAGCCATCGCCAACCCCGCCCACGCGCCCTATGGACAACGGGCCGAGGAAAGCCTGAAACACTACCAGCTGTATGATAAAGTGCGGGAAAAGCTGGTCATAGGGGAAAATATTTCTCAGGCAGCCCAGTTTGCCAGCACCGGAGCCGCCGATGTCGGGATCATAGCCCTCTCCCTGGCACTTTCTCCTCAATTACAAAAGGAAGGAAAATACTGGCTGATCCCCCCGGCAACACACCAGGCCTTAAAACAAGGGTTCGTACTGCTGCAACATGCAAAGGGCAATGAAGGAGCAGAAAAATTTGCCGCATTTATAGGATCTGCCAGGGCCAGGGCAATATTGAAATATTTTGGATTCGGCGAATAAGTCTTTGGGACAACGAACCCGTGGTTCATTCTGGACCCACACAACAATGAATGTATGACTGATTGGCAACCTTTATGGCTTAGCTTCCGGCTGGCCTTCATTACCACCGTGCTGCTGCTGGTGATCTCCATACCGCTGGCTTACTGGCTGGCCTATAGCCGCTGGCGTGGCAAGGCCGTGATCGAAGCCCTTATCAGTCTGCCCATGGTGCTTCCTCCCACCGTGCTGGGCTTTTATCTGCTGATAGCGCTCTCGCCATCACATCTCGTATTTACCTTCACCGGATTGGTTATCGCATCCTTGTTCTATTCCCTTCCCTTCATGGTAAATCCGCTCATCTCAGGCTTCAAAAGCCTCCCGCCGGCATTGAGAGAGTCATCTTACACCCTCGGCAAGTCGGGCTGGACCACATTGATAAAAGTGCTGCTGCCCAATATTCGTCCCTCGTTGCTCACCGGCATCGTGCTGAGCTTCGCCCACACCATAGGAGAATTCGGCGTCGTGTTGATGATAGGAGGTAATATACCAGGACGTACGCGTCTTGCCTCTCTGGCTATCTATGATGAAATGGAATCTATGAATTATGCCGCTGCCAGCACATACGCTCTTATTCTATTTACTTTTTCTTTTAGTATTCTTTTGATAGTACATCTTGTCAATCATCATTTCAGCAGACCCGACCCATTATCGTAACCCTATGATACAATTCCAGGCAAATAAAACACTTTTGACCTCATCCGGCCGGCAGGAGATGGAAATCGCATTTGAAGTGGAGAAAGGTCAGCTGCTCACGTTGTATGGGCCCTCCGGCGCGGGAAAAACTACGATACTACGCATACTCTCGGGACTCACTTCCATATCATCAGGATATATCGCCGTGGATGGGGAGGTCTGGTACGACCCACGTAAAAAAATAAATGTCCCGACCCAGCGCCGGTCGATTGGATTTGTGTTCCAGGACTTCGGTCTCTTCCCTCATTGGAGCGTATACGACAATCTCCGGTATGCCCTGCCAAAAGGTGAAGATCCGCACCTGATGCATGAATTGATAGAATTGATGGAGCTGGGGCCGCTTCAGCATACCCGTCCTATCTTCCTTTCGGGAGGACAACAACAACGAGTGGCATTGGCCCGCGCCATTGTTCGCAAACCAAGGCTCCTCCTGCTCGACGAGCCCCTCTCCGCGCTGGATGATGATATGCGCCATCGCCTGCAGGACTACATCGAAAGGATCCGCAGACATTACGACCTCACTACCGTGCTGGTCACCCATCATCTGCCGGAGATACTACGCCTGGCCGACGAGGTCATCTGGCTGGACAAAGGAAGGATAAAACTGCAAGGCGCTCCTGAAAAAATATTCCCGGGCCTTGCAAACAGCCCTCGGGCTCCCCGCACCTGATCATCAGTCCCCTGCTTCCCGACCCTTGATCCTCAATCCCAGAACCCCTGAGCTCTGATCTGGCTGCCGGCAAAGCCTTTTCCTTTCAGCAGCCTGCGCAGCCTCACTACCGCAGGACTATATCCTGCAAGATAAAATACAGCATCCCCTTCATCTGCCCTCAACTCACCTACCCACTTCTCCAGCTGTCCATATTTCCCCTTGCCATCCTTATCCAGCGTCTGTAACCCTAAGTGAGAAAAATATTCGGAGAACTCATGTTGATGGTGCTTGTGCGCAAGGACAATAGCTCCCTCGACCCGCGCCTGCTTCCCCGCCAGTTGATGGAGTGCGAAGAAGTGCCCGATCGTAGTCTCATCACCCAGAAAGACCAGTCGTTTGCCGGAGGCAGGTTGATGATGGGAGGAGCTAATACCAGGATAGGATACCTTGTCCCCAACCTTTAGCCCCTTTACCCATCGGCTGCCCTGTCCTTCATGCCCCGCATCGATAAACAAGGTGCAGGTCCGGGTTTCCTCATCCCAGCCAGAACTGGTATAATCGCGGTAGACCATGGGCGCTACTCTGCATTTCATATGATGAACTTCCCGCCATTTGCTCATATCGCAATCGGGAAGATGCAGGTCCACCTCGAAGAAAGTGGCAGGGTCCCATACCCTGATAGCCAGTACCGTGGCCGTTTTTAGCCATTTTCGTTCCAAAAGCCCTACAGTGGCATGTGCTAATTTGTTCATACGCAAAACAACGACAGGTTGGCCGGACAGCCAATAGACAAACGCCGGGAATAATTGGACTATTCGCGGTAATGGCGGCGGAACCCTCCGGGAGTGACCCCTGCCGCCTTCTTGAACAGCCGGGAGAAATAGGTATGATCCTCATAGCCCAGCTCATGCGCTATCTCCTTCACGCTGCAATTGCTGTGATAAAGAAGACGCTTGGCTTCCAGCATGATCTCCTGCTGGATGACACTGCTGACGGACAGGCCGGTGGTAGCTTTCACCGCCTCATTGAGATAGGAAAGAGAGATGTTCATGGACGCAGCATATTCCGCCGGGCTTTTACACACTTTGTATTGAAGGAGCAGCATTTTCCGGAATTCCCGGGTGATCAGTATCGGCCGGTGAGGCTGTCCACCAATGGCTTCGGGCTTATCCAGACAAAGTCCTGCCAGAATTGCGGCAAAGGAGCTTAACAATCCATAGGAGGCCTGTTTATAGACAGGGGAGGCGGATTCCCTGCTGTCGATAGTATAGATCAGCTGAAGACAATTCACCAGCAGCTGCAGGTCATCAGTGGAAAGGGACAATGGTTGTTTCTCCCGGCTGGAATCTTCCAGCACGGCCCGGAATGCATCGGGTATCAGCCCCGCATCCACTCCCAGGAACCAGCCTTCGGTAGTCCTATCCTTCTCTACATAACGATGCACCTGCCCGGGCAGGATAAAAAGGACCGACGTCCCTTTTAGAATAAAATAGCTAAAATCTATCATGACCTTGCTAAGGCCCCTTTCCTGGATGAGAAAGATATAATGATCATCCCGATGAGTGCCTAATAAGATGGCATCCTCGATCTGCCAGTTCGATGCATCGATCTTATCTACCTCGAAGCCCTGGCTGGTCCGGTCATCCAGCCGGTGAAGAGGAATACTATCTTTCGCCGTTATACCCATGGCCGTAAAAATAGGCAAAGTGACCGGGAAAAAACTTAATTTTCAGTATGAACGATCTATCCGTATGGGAGCTGGAAAGCTTTTTTGCACCCACCGACATTATCATCGCCGGCAGCGGCTTTGTCGGCCTGTGGAGCGCCTACTATCTGAAAAAGCTGGAGCCTAAGCTGTCGATTACCGTTCTCGAAAGAGGACTGACCCCTACGGGCGCCAGTACACGCAATGCCGGATTTGCCTGCTTTGGCAGTCTCACCGAGCTCATCTCCGATGCGGACAAGATGGGGGAGGACAAAATGCTGGAGCTGGTAACCATGCGATACAAAGGCCTCCGGCGCATCAACAAGCTGTTCTCAAAAAAGGCCATCGGCTTCGAGCACCATGGCGGCTATGAGCTCATCACCGAAGGATCCGGCGCCGATGTAAATAGCCTCGATGTAAATATTATTCGCAGCCAGATAGACAGATTCAACAGCCTGCTCAAGAAGACGGTAAAGATGCAGAAGACCTTCCGGATGGTCAATCAAAAAATAGCAGAGTTTGGATTTACAGGTATCCGGCATCTTATCGAGAATACCCCGGAAGCACAGCTCCATTCAGGCCGTCTCTGCCAGGCGCTCCTGCGACTGGTACAATCCATGGGCGTCACCGTACTGAATAACATCGAAATAACAGGCTTTGACAGGACGGACACCCATTTACGGCTGCATACCAATCTCCCTATTTCCTTCACAACCTCCCAGCTCCTGGTATGCACCAACGCCTTCGCCCGGCAGCTTCTCCCACAGCTGGACATCATCCCCGCCAGAGGACAGGTGCTCGTTACCTCACCCATCGAAGGACTACCCTTTAAAGGCACTTTTCATTATGATGAAGGATACTATTATTTCCGCAACCTGGGCAACCGCGTACTCCTGGGAGGAGCGCGCAACAAGGCATTTGAAGCCGAACAAACGGAACAAATGGCTACCACCACGGAGATACAGGAGGAGCTGGAACGCTTTTTAAAAGAAGTCATTCTCCCCGGTCGCAGCTATACCATCGACCACCGCTGGAGCGGCATCATGGGTATGGGCAGCGAAAAAATGCCCATCGTCCGGGCGGTCGACAAGCAGATCTGCTGCGCCGTTCGTATGAGCGGGATGGGCGTAGCCCTGGCTCCTATCGTGGGGGAAAAGATGGCGCGCCTGATGATCGGTAAAGATGATTGATCTCATCTTCCGTCAACGCCTCGGTAAATACTTTGGCGCCGTCGATATACCCATTGAACACCCGCTGCCCCGGAAACTCTTCGTTCCTTCCCAGCGTCCACTTATTGTTCACGGATAGATTCACCCGCCCATCTACGGTGGAGGTTCCTTTTAATGCTCCATCGATATATACTTTCAGGATGGTCCCCTCACATACACCGGCTATATGATGCCAATGCCCCCACCAGTCGGCGGGAAGATCCACTGTGCAGTCCCCCCTGCCCCATCCACCCGCAAAAAAGGTCAGGGTCCGGTTACCACCAACCTGCAATACATCATTATCACCCTTGGTAAATACATCTACAAGCCCTTCGCCCCTTTCCGTCGGATATACCCAGACCATCATTGTCAGCGTTTCACCCATGCTGTCCAATGCACGCGCATTCGGCACTTCGATATAATGACCCTTCCCAAACAAAGGCCCTTCCCCGACAACTTTTCCGTCATGACCAAATCCCGATCTGTCCTTCCCATCGGCAGACAGGTCCAGCAAAATGGATCCAGCGGGATCATCGTATATCTTGAAATAGGCTTCTTTATCACCCACCTGCAATGTTTTCCAACCCGTCGTACGATCCGGCATCGTGACAACGATCTTTTTTGACTCTCCCGGCGCCAGCCATGCCGAGTCTATGCACATGCGCAGCGTCCTTGCTTTCACCTTCACCGGAGTGATGATAGTCCGGGCTACTCCTCCTGTATTTCGTACAGTGAATGATATATTGATGGCATTACCGATCTTTATCAGCGGCTGCACAAAAACGTTGCTTATCTCCGATCGGACAGCTCCTTCTCTCACCACATCCACATCCTGGCTCCAGCTCGTTCCTTCTATCGCCAAATGCGCCCTCCCCAGCGCATAAAGGCGGCAACCCATCGAACCATCGATCGTTTGCCCTGCCGGCACCAGACAGTTCCTGGAAGCATATGGCTTGCCATTGACCAGCAGCCGGACGATCCGCGTACCCGAATTTACACTGCCGGTGATCTTCCATCGTATATGGAACAATTCATTCGAGGTCAGTCGCTTTTTGGAAACAGCTATATTAGTAAAAGAAAAGACGGACCGAAGGGAAGAAGGTTCAATGCCGGCCATCGCAACCGTATCCATCTCAAATACTATCTCATGCGCCTTCATTAGGCTATCATGCAATAATTCCGGCGCCTCTACAGGATGTCCATCCACCATCAGCCGGCGGACATGCTTATTCCGCACCGACAACGCGGAAGCCCGCAGCACCAGGTCATGTCCTCCGGACAAATGCAATATCACCTTCCGGAACAACGGTACGCCAATATCATACACCGGTCTCCCCGGACACACAGGATAAAAACCCAAAGCGCTAAATACATACCAGCTTGACATCGCCCCCAGGTCATCATTCCCCGGCAACCCACCCGGCGTAGCAGAATAGCGGCCCTCCCGGATAGCATTCACCCAGTCTGCTGTCTTATCCGGCCTGCCGGCATAGTTAAAAAGATAAGGAATATGCAATACCGTCTCATTGTCGAAAACTATATCCCGGCGCTGCAACGCGCTATCCAACCTCGCCGTAAATTCCTTATCACCACCCATCAGATTGATCAGGCCATAAGGATCTTGCGGTGCAAAATAGGAATACACCCATTTATCGCCTTCCTTATATCCACTGTTCCCTCTTTCACCTCCCTGCGGCAGCATAAAGAGACTCGCCGGATCGAATAGCTGCCGGTAATTATATCCAATTTTT
>DASZWE010000567.1:0-4714 GCA_035546735.1 Puia sp. | reverse complement strand
TCGTCCTTGATCTGGAAGGCGATGCCCACTTTTTCGCCAAAGAGGCGCATCCTTTCGGTGAGCACCTCGTCTTTCGAGGCGGCAAAAGCGCCCGCGGCGCAGGAAGAGGCAAGCAACGAGGCCGTTTTGCTCCGGATGATCTCGAAGTATACATCTTCGCTCAGATTGAGCGAGCGGGATTTTTCCAGCTGCAGCAGCTCCCCTTCGCTGATCTTGCGAACTGCGTCTGATAGAAGCTGTAAGATGCGGAAGTCGTCATGATCCAGAGATAATAGCAACCCCTTAGATAACAAGTAGTCTCCCACCAGTACGGATATCTTAGTTTTCCACAGGGCGTAGGTGGAAAAAAAACCCCTTCTCTCCAGCGACTCGTCGACCACGTCGTCGTGGACGAGGGTGGCGGTGTGCAGCAGCTCTACGAGGGAGGCTGCCCGGTAGGCGGGTTCGTTTATGGGGCCGCAGAGCTTGGCGGAGAGCAGTACGAACATGGGGCGCAGCTGCTTACCTTTCCTGTTGACAATGAACCGCATGATCCTATCCAGGAGCGGTACCTGGCTCTTCATGGCTTCCTTGAACTTCTTTTCAAAGACGACCAGCTCTTCCTGTAATATGGCTTGGGCTAACTGCATGTAAAGAATGAACGAGGGGCAAACTTAAGACTTTAGGATTTTAAAATATTTTCTTTTTAAAGCATCTAAATCTATGGGTGATTTGTCTAACGAAGTGTTTGATACAACTTTAATTTTATATGTATTGTTAAAAAAATTTGGTTATTGCTGACCAATATCTATTTTTGCACCATATTCTTCTCAGGTTTAATTCATTCATTCACATAAACTTCAGTTATGGCAAGTAAAAAACTCACTCTTTTAATTGGGGTACTTTGCCTGTATCTTTCGTACGCAAACGCCCAGGTTGGAGCGAGCTATGATATACGGGACTCCTCATTGATTCCTACCCGACGACTGGCACAGCACAATGAATTCCTGAATAATGCCTATCCTTTTCCCGCCAAACCCAGGAATGAATGGGAGATCGGTGTAAAAGGAGGATATACATATGGGTTTACTGATGTCCGTAACTGGGGTCCTACAGGTGGTTTTGGTGTTCATCTTCGCAAAGCGCTGGGATATGTATTTTCTTTGCGTGCGGAGTACGACTGGATCCGGCTGCGCGGCCTGAATTACCAGCCAAGTGCTGCTTATGGTAAGAATCCCGTGCTGGCCTCTTACTATGGAACTAACACCGCAGAGCTTATTTTTTACAACTTTCGATCCACCGTACATGAGCTAACCCTCCAGGGGATGTTTTCTTTTAATAACATAAATTTCCATCGTGCCAAGACGGGCTGGAATGCTTATTTGTTCGTGGGCGGGGGCGCCATGACCTACAGCACTTTCTATAAAACGGTAGATGGGTCGGGCAATCCATATCACTACAATAGTGTTCTTTCACAGTTTGCAACATTCGACTATAAGCACAGGAAGGAGATCCGTAAGGCTATCAAACAGGTGATCACGGGCCCATGGTCTACGATGGGGGACAGGAATGGAGCCACCGCAACCCTTGGCGGAGCTCCGCTGTCGGCGGTTGGGGTAATCGGCCTTGGCGTCGAGTTCAAGCTAAATAACCGATTCAACATCGCCCTGGAAGACAAATATTCCATGACCACCTCCGACCTGGTCGACGGTCAGCAATGGCAGAACAATTTTAGCCCGAATTCTTATCTGTCCATCGCCTCGACAAAATCAAATGACTCCTACAATTTCCTTTCGCTGGGCCTGAACTATAATATCGGCAAGCATGCTGTAGAGCCTCTCTGGTGGCTGAATCCCCTGGATTATGCTTACAACGAGATCAACGCTCCCCGTCACATGAAGCTTCCCAAGCCTGTGCTGGATGACTCCGACGGTGATGGTGTAACGGACCAGTTCGACCTGGAGCCCAATACGCCGAAGGGCGCTCCTGTTGACAGCCATGGCGTAAGCCGTGACACGGATGGTGACGGTGTACCTGACTTCAAGGATAAGGAGCTGATCACGCCTACGCAGTGTCAGCCTGTGGATGCTGATGGTGTTGGTAAGTGTCCTGATCCGCAATGCTGTAAGGACCTGAGGGCTGCACTTGATTCCGGCAATTATGGCGGTCATGGCCATTGCAGCATCGGCGATCTGCCCAGCATCACGTTCAAGGGTCGCACCGTAACGCTGAGCAATGATAACAAGGCGCTGCTTGCTACGGTAGCCCAGAAGATGAAGGATAACCCCAACTGTAAGGTGGCCGTTATCGGATACGGCGAATCCAGCAAGGCCGCACAACAGCTGAGCTGGGATCGGGTAAATGTCATCATCAATCATCTGGTTGAAAAAGAAGGCATTAGCTCCGACCGATTCATCTTCCGCTATGGTCAGTCCGGTGGTGATGAGAACACGGTAGACCTGCGGGACGGCACTGGCGAAGAGGGTCCGAATACGGTACCTGCTCCGCACCCGAACCTGCGCAGGAAATAATGTTCGAAATAAGAATTTATTAACTAATTATTTAGAGCCTCCCGGTCAAGCCGGGAGGCTTTTTGTTCAAAAAACCGTAAATTGCAGCCCTTTATGCGCATATTTACCGTATTACTCATAGGGGCACTTGCATTCAGTAGTTGCTCGCACTTCGCTAAAGTGTTGAAAAGCAATGACTACGATTATAAACTCCGTATGGCTGACAAGTATTATGCGGACAAGGATTATAATCATGCCCAGCAGCTGTTCGAGGAGCTTTTCAGGGTATTCAAAGGAAGCGAGCATTTTGAGGACATTTACTATAAGTTTGCCTATTGCGCCTATTATTTGCGGGATTTCGCCAATGCGGAGAACCTTTTCAAGGGATTTGTAGAGGTCTTCCCGAATAGCGCGAAGGCGGAGGAGATGGATTATATGCGGGCGTATACCTTTTACAGGCAGTCGCCGAAGGTGGAGCTGGACCAGACCAATACTACCAAGACGATAGGGTTTATGCAGGCTTTTATCAATACGCACCCGGGTTCTCCCAAGATAAAGGAGGCTACGGAGATCATTGACAAGTGCCGGGCCAAGCTGGAATTAAAGGATTATAAAAGCGCCCAGCTGTATTATGACCTGGGGTATTTTAAGGCTGCCGGGGTAGCTACGACAAGCCTGATGAACAGCTATCCGGATTCGGAGAAGAGCGATGAATATAAGTTGTTGATCATCAAAGCTTACTATCGATATGCCGAACAAAGTATAGAGGAAAAGAGAGAAGACAGGTTTAGCCAGGTGGTGACACAATGTAATGAGTTCATCGATCGTTTCCCAGACAGCAAGCTGACGAAGACTGTACAGGATTATTTGAATTTATCTCAAAACAATATTAAAGCCGTAAAAAATGAGCAGACTAAGAAGGCAAGTTAATGCCAATACCACGAATGTCGTGGAGACCAAGAATCTTACCGATATAAAGGCAAAGACTGGGAACCTGTATGAGTCTATTGCCATTATTGCGAAGCGCGCCAACCAGATCAACATTTCCCTGAAGGAGGAGCTGCACAATAAGCTGGAAGAGTTCGCCAGCCATACGGACAGCCTGGAGGAGATCCATGAGAACAAGGAGCAGATCGAGATCTCGAAGGCGTATGAAAGGATGCCGAATCCGGCGCTACTGGCTACCCAGGAGTTCATGGATGAGAAGATCTACTATCGGAAGAATGACGATGATCTCTTTAAATAATTACAATATCGAGTGTTGGAGGCGCCTAACGGCGCCTTTTTATTATGTTACAAGGTCGGAAGATATTATTGGGGGTGACGGGCAGCATCGCTGCCTATAAATCGCTGTTGCTGATACGGCTGCTGGTGAAGGAAGGCGCCGAGGTAAAAGTGGTCATGACCCCTGCTGCAAAAGATTTTGTCACTCCTCTCTCGCTGGCGACCCTGTCCAAACATCCTGTATTGCTGGATCTCTTTGAAGGGGACACCTGGTCTAATCACGTGGAGCTGGGGCGGTGGGCCGACCTGATGCTGATAGCCCCGCTGAGCTGTAATACCCTGGCAAAGATGGCTCTGGGGCTTTGCGACAATCTGCTGATGGCAACGTATCTATCGGCTGTCTGCCCGGTGGTGGTGGCGCCTGCCATGGATGAGGACATGTGGAAGCATCCTTCCACTAGAGCCAATCTGGAGCGTATACGAGGCTATGGCAATCACGTTATTTCTGTGGAAAAGGGAGAGCTGGCCAGCGGTTTGTATGGAGATGGGAGGATGGCGGAGCCGGAGACGATACGGGCGTATGTGGGGGATATGCTATCAGGGGTGAACGAACGGGGGCAGCTGGTGGAAGAGGCAAGCGGGCGACTGACGGAGGATGGGAGACAGGAATGGGCATCGGGAGGAAAGAAATTGGACCTGGCGGGTAAAAAGGCGCTCGTTACGGCGGGGCCTACTTATGAGGCCATCGATCCTGTACGATTTATCGGGAACCATTCTTCGGGAAAGATGGGAGTGGCTATTGCCCATGCGCTGGCCGATAGGGGAGCCTTGGTGGACCTGGTGCTGGGGCCTTCTTCCCTGGACGCGAGCTATCCGGGCGTCTCGGTGCACAGGGTTGTTTCTGCGGAAGAGATGTATAATGCCTGCATTGCTGTATTTCCAGAGGTCCATATTGCCATTATGTCGGCTGCCGTAGCGGATTTCAGGCCGGTGGCGCCTGC
>DASZWE010000566.1:0-10575 GCA_035546735.1 Puia sp. | reverse complement strand
AAGTTCAGACCGTCGAAGTTTCTTCCAGGCGTGCGCGGCAGTAGTCGTTGAATTCGTCTTCGTCGGCGTCGTCCTCATCCTCATCGTCCACGACCTCTTTCTGGAAGAGGCGGTTGTCCTTAAAGTCCATTGTCAGCAGTCCATCCCGGAGGATAACATTGGAAAAGGCGGACCAGTCATACCGGCGGCGTATGAGCGAATTGATCACCACTCTGTCCTTGTCAAAGCCTATCTCGAGGGGGCGTTTGGTCTGGTATTCCAGGAAAGCCAGCGTAACAAAGAGGACAAAAAGCCAGGGCAGGAAAGGGCTTGCCATCCAGCCGAGGGCTGCCACCAGCAGGAGGTAACGGTACCGTATGTGTGTACGGCCCATCCGCCTGGCAATGAAGTTGATGATCAATCCTACCAGCAGGACAGCCGCTGCTGTATACAGGAACCAGGAGGATGATCTCATGGCGTGATAAAAAAAGCTAATGGAAGAAAGGAGACACAAAAAGAAACTCAGTGCGTCCGTTGCTTTTTCACTGTTCTTTTTGAGAATGACGACATATTGATAGTGCATGTCAGGGATTGCTTGCTACCAGCAAGTTACAAAGTTTCCACAATACGCGGGCGCCTACGTTGGCATCCCAGTCCGTCTCGCCTACGCCGATCTCATCCAGATCGAAGCCGATGAACTTACGTCCGCTGTATATGATCTTTTTGATGAGGTAGAATACCTGTTCGGCTTCGAAGCCGCCGTGTACGGGGGTGCCGGTGTGGGGACAAAGCTTCGGGTCCAGACCGTCGATGTCAAAGCTGACATAAACCTTTTCGGGAAGATGGGAAACGATCTCATCTGCAATTTGCTTCCAGCTTTGTCCTTCGTAAGTACGTTCCTTTATATCCTTGTCGAAATAGGTGATGACCTGGTAGTTGCTGTTGCGGATATAATCCCATTCTTCCTGGCAGTAGTCGCGTACGCCTATCTGCACAAGTCTTTTTAGCTGGGGGATCTCCTGCAGAGCGTTGTACATGATGCTGGCGTGGCTGTATACAAAGTTCTCGTAACATTTGCGCAGATCGCAGTGCGCATCTATCTGGAGGATGCCGAAGTCACCGTGCTTTTCCGCGATGGCCTTGAGATAGCCGAGGGGGATGCTGTGGTCGCCGCCCAGCAGGCCTACCAGCTTGCCCTTTTCCAGCAAGGAGCGGGTCTGTTCATATACCCATTTGATGAGATGGGCGCTGCCTTCGTTGATCTCCTTGAGGGATTTGCACATGAAGCTGTTCTTTTCCAACACTTCTCCTTTGGAGGTATAGTCGATGTAGAGTTCTGCTTCTTTACGGAGGTAATCGCTTTTCATGAGCACCTTCTTATCGGGCTGGCGCATGTAGAAGCCTTTTTTCCAGGCGTCGTCGCTATCGCTGTCGAAGAGGTCTACCTGCATGCTGGCGGCGAAGACGTGTTCTGCCGCGCGGGCTGTTCCTGCGCCATAGCTAACGGTGACTTCCCAGGGGATTGGCAGGATCACAAGGCGGGCGTCTTCTTCAGAGAAGGGGAGCCCGAAAATATTGTTTTTGGGATTGCTGGCTCCGTTGGAATCGAAATGCGATAAATCTGTCATGGTCGTAAGTCTCATTACAAATAAGAACAACGAACCTCTGGTCCGTATGGTAGGAACCGGGATTCGTTTGCAAAACGCAGCGCAAGTTAGTACAGTATGGGATATAGACAAAATATGCGATAAAAAATAATGTTTCAACGTTGATTTTTATAAAATTTTTATACCTGGTCGGACACAGTCTGACCGCCTGAAGGGCCATCATAAGCGAGCTCAGGCTGCCCTGGCAGCCGTCTCAAAAGAGGCTTGTTTACTTACTAATAAGTAAGTAATTTTGCGCCCGTGTCCGACACTCGGGAAAATATTATGGACCTGGCGGAGGAATTGATCCGCACAAAGGGGTATAATGCCTTTAGTTATGGGGATATTGCAGGGGTGCTGAAAATCCGGAATGCGGCCATCCATTATTATTTCCCCTCCAAGGCGGACCTGGGCGTCAGTGTCGTGGACAGGGAGATCGGTAAGATAGCCGACAGCCGGGACGAGTGGCGAGCCCTGCCGGGGAACGTGCAGCTGAGGAAGGTAGTGGAACAGTTCTATAACAGTCACCGGCGGGGATGGATCTGTCTGAATGGGTCGCTTACGCCAGACTTTCTTACCTTGCCGGACCCGATGCAGCAAAAGGTGAGGCAGCTATGCGAGGCGATCCTGGATTGGATGGCGGAGGCATTGGAGAAGGGGAGGAAGGATGGCACCCTGGCATTCGAAGGGGAGGTGGAGAGCAGGGCCTTGCTGGTGATATCGTCGTTGTTGTCCTCCCTGCTTTTGGCAAGGGTATTGGGTAAGGGAGTATTTACCAGGATGCTGGATCAGTTATTGAAAGACATAGAAATATCAACTAAATAGTTTTTTTTATGAAGCGAGTAGTTGTCACGGGCATGGGCGCCATCACTCCTTTAGGGAATGACCCAGCGTCCTTTTGGGCTCAGTTGAAGGCGGGCGCCAGTGGGGCGGGACCGATCACCCATTTCAATGCAGCTGCTTTCAAAACGCGGTTTGCCTGTGAGGTTAAGAATTTCGATCCTTCCTCCAGTCTGGACCGGAGCGAGCTGAAACGCACGGACCTTTTCACGCAATATGCCATGGTGGCGGCGGACCAGGCCATAAAAGACGCGGGTCTGGATCTCAGCAGGATGGACCCTTTTGATGCGGGTGTCATCTGGGGGAGCGGGCAGGGGGGGATGCAGACCTTTGAAGAGCAGGTGAGGGAATATGCGCAGAGTGACACAGGAGGGGGCCCGCAGCCGCGTTTCAGCCCTTTCTTTGTGCCCAAGCTGATCGCCAACATGGCGTCGGGCATGATCTCGATCAAGTACGGGATGATGGGGATCAATTATACGACCGTCTCGGCTTGCAGCACATCCAACACGGCCTTTATGGACGCCCTGAACTATATCCGGCTGGGTAAGGCGAAAGTGATCGTCTCGGGCGGTTCCGAAGCCCCCATTACCGAGGCGTCCATCGGTGGGTTCAATGCCATGAAGGCGTTGTCAACCCGTAATGACGACCCCAGGGGGGCGTCCCGTCCTTTTGATGTGAGCAGGGATGGATTTGTCATGGGGGAGGGCGCCGGTGCGCTGGTGCTGGAAGAGTATGAGCATGCCAGGAGCCGGGGAGCGCGTATCTATGCAGAGCTGGCGGGCGCCGCCATGACGGCGGACGCCTATCATATGACTGCAACGCATCCCGAGGGAGCGGGCGCCAGAAGAGGTATGGAAGAGGCCTTAAAGGATGCCGGTGTAAATAAGGACCGCGTAGATTACCTGAATGTACATGCCACCTCTACCCCCGTGGGCGATCTCAGCGAGGTCAATGCCGTCGCTCACGTGTTTGGCGAAGCTCCGGAAAGTCTGATCCTAAGCGCCACAAAGTCCATGACGGGGCATTTGCTGGGGGCGGCGGGGGCTATCGAGGCCATTGCCTGTATCATGAGCATCCGGGAAGGGGTTATCCCACCCACCATCAACACCAAAGTGCTCGATCCTGCCATTCCACCCAATCTTAACATTTTGTTGGGAGAAGCCATTGACCGGCCGGTAGATGTGGCCATGAGCAATACTTTCGGATTTGGGGGGCACAACGGCATCGTCGTATTTAAAAAGATGTAGTGCGACTCGTCACAATATCCCATTGAGTATATTGTTTTTGGAGTAACTTTGCCCGCAGTTATGAAGAAAGTACAAATCATCATATTAGCAGCCATAGCTATCTCCGTGGCTGTTCTTATCAGCTGGATGGGCAATCTGTCCACCTACGAGACCATTGCTTCGGCCAAACAAAAACCCGGCAAGACGGTTACGATCATCGCTCGCATGGACAAACAGCAGCCCATGGAGTACGATCCGGCAAAGAATCCCAATTACTTCAGCTTCTATATCAAGGACACCCTGGGCGCAACGGCCAAGGTAGTCTACCATTTTGAAAAGCCTTATGACCTGGAAAAGGCTGAAAAGATCACCCTTAAAGGAAAGATGAACGGGGATGTATTAGAGATTTCAGAAAAGACCGGCATTCAGCTGAAATGTCCTTCCAAATACAAGGATGATCCCACCATGGCCAGGAAAGAACTGACTCAAAACTAAGATCCGATCATGGAATACATAGGTGAACACCTTTTGCCCGGCAAGATCGGGCACTTTTTCGCTGTTCTTTCACTGGCTTCTTCTCTTGTCGCTTGCATATCCTACTTCAAGGCCACCAACGCCAAAGATCCGCTGGAGGAGAAGAGCTGGAAAAAAATGGCGCGGTGGGCGTTTGGGATTGATGCGCTCTCGGTGTTCTCCGTACTTGTCACCATTATCTATATCATCGGCAACCGGCTGTTCGAATATAACTTCGCCTGGGAGCATTCCAGCAGGGCCCTGCCTTTGAACTATCTGCTCGCCTGTATCTGGGAGGCACAGGAAGGCAGCTTCCTTTTATGGACCATCTGGCTTTGCGTGCTGGGCGGCATTCTCATCAAAAAGGCGGGCAAGTGGGAAGCTCCAGTCATGACCGTAATGACCTTCGCCCTCTTCTGCGTGGCCTCCATGATCCTGGGCATCTATGTATTCGGGCATAACATCGGGATCAACCCCTTCATTCTCCTGCGGGAGAAGATGACAGGGGCGCCGATCTTTCAGCGCGCCGACTATCTCAGCTTCCCCCAGATGCAGGATGGCCAGGGCTTGAATGCGCTGCTACAGAACTATTGGATGACGATACATCCACCCATCCTGTTCCTTGGATTCGCTTCTACCATCGTGCCATTTGCCTATGCTATCGCGGGGCTGTGGACAAAGCAATACAGCGGCTGGACAAAGGTGGCGCTGCCCTGGACCCTGTTTTCTGCCTGTGTGCTGGGTACGGGCATTATGATGGGCGCCGCCTGGGCATATGAATCGCTGAGTTTCGCGGGCTATTGGGCATGGGACCCTGTGGAGAATGCATCGCTGGTGCCCTGGCTGGTGATGGTGGCGGGGCTGCATACACAGGTCGTTTACAATGCCACGGGTCATTCCCTGCGGGCCACTTATTTTTTCCTGATCACCCAGTTCGTCCTGATATTGTATTCCACCTTCCTCACCCGCAGCGGCGTCCTGGGCGACACATCGGTGCATGCTTTTGTGGATTCCGGGATGAACGTACAGCTTGGACTTTTCGTGGGGGTGTTCCTGCTACCTGCCTATATACTTTTTGGGGTCCGGTACAAAAAAATACCCTTTATCGCCAAAGAGGAACAGACCAGCTCCCGCGAGTTCTGGATGTTTATCGGCAGCCTGGTACTCTTTCTCTCCGCCATGTTCATCATCATTTCCACCTCCCTGCCGGTGATCAACCTGTTCCGGAAGGAAAAAGTTTCGACCAGTGATGACGCCGCCTTTTCGTACAACCGGGTAGAGGTCTTTATCGCGATACTGTTAGGGCTTTTCACCGCCTTCGCACAATTCCTGCGCTATAAGCAGACGGGCAAAGAGTACCTGAAGAAGCTGGCGCTGCCGACGGCGATCGCCCTGGTGCTGTCCGTGCTGGTAAGTGTTTTTGGCGGTATCAATTACGACAAGTATGGCGCCGGCTTTATGGTGGCCATTCATCTGGCCATGTTTGCCGGCATCTATGCGGCGGTGGCCAATATGACGTATATCTACAGCGGCATGCGGGGAAAGCTGAAGGCCGCGGGCGCTTCCGTGGCGCACGTTGGATTCGGGCTTATGCTGGTGGGTATTCTCTTTTCTTCCGCTAAAAAGCAGGTGCTCTCTTATAACACGACAGGTATCATGCTGAGCTTCGACCCCGAGGCCAAGCAGAATCCCATGGAAAATATCACGCTGCTGAAGGGCGTCCGCACCGATATGGGTACCTATTGGGCCACTTATGTCGATGGCGATTCCTTAAACCCCCGCAGCAAGGCGGAGTTCTTCCACATCCGGATGGAGAAAAAGGACGGGAAGCTGAACTTCGATCTTTATCCCAGCTGGCTGAAATCTACAAAAGGTCAGGAGCAGATCTCGGCGAACCCGGACAAGTATCATTTTTGGGACAAAGACATCTTCAGCTATATCACCGCGTCGGACAACCCGGCGCAGCGCGGAGAGGATACTGTGCAGTTCAAGAGCAATCCGATAGCCGTACATGACACGGCTTATTATTCCAAAGGATATATCATACTGGATTCCGTCGTGATCAACCCGGAGAAGTATCACTTCGGTAGAGGCGATACGGCCCTGATGGCGCATCTCACCGTGGTGAGCAGGGATAGCATGCGTTATACGGCCACTCCCGTATACTATGTAAAGAACAATGCGGCCCGGTACATCAACGACACCGTCTTTGCCCAGAACCTCGCTGTACAGTTCATGGGTCTCTCCGAAGGGCGCAAGCTCAATATCGGTATTAAAGAATCTTCTACTATGACGCCCTTTGTTGCGTTAAAAGTTTATGTATTCCCACAGATCAACATTCTTTGGCTCGGAACCATCATTATGATCATTGGCTTCATTATGAGCATAGTATGGAGAAGGAGGCAGGCCCGCCTGTCCCGGGTGGAAATATAGGGTTACCTCGACCTTGTATCGGGTATTAATTATACGTAACTTTAAGGACGTATGCTCCATCGCACCAGTAAATACCTGTTTCTTTTCCTCGTACTCTTGATGGGAGCGTCGAGCCTGTATGCGCAGCAGCAGGACACCGCCAATAATATCCCCGACAACATTCCACGTCCCGAGCTGGGTCCCAATGACACGATCATGGTGCCTGCCAAAGTATACCAGGGAGAGCTGTTATCCGCCCGGACGATAGAAATGACCTGGGTGACGGCGCCCATGACGCCCGCCAGCCGCCGGAGATTTGAAGAATGGACCCGTCTGCGTAATGCCGTCTATGTCACCTATCCCTATGCACGCAAGGCGGGCATCATCATCAACGAGATGAATGCAAAGCTGGCGCTGCTGGACAAGGAGAGCGACAGGAAGGCGTATGTGGAATCCCGTGAAAAGGAGCTGAAAAAAGAATTTACCGATCCGCTGGAGAAACTATCCATCTACCAGGGGAAGGTATTGATGAAGCTGATCAACCGGCAGACGGGCAACAACTGTTATGCCCTTATCAAGGAATACAAAGGCGGGTTTACGGCCCGATTCTGGCAGACCGTCGCCTTCTTCTTTAGCAGCAATCTCAAACAGCCTTATGATCCCAAGGGCGATGATCGGGCCATCGAGTCCATCGTACAGGAAGTGGAACGCATGTATCGGGGCTGACCCTGGCCGAAACTTCTTATAGCTTAGTGATCTTTTCGATGAGCCCGGTGGTGGAGAAGCCCGGGACGATAGGATTTATGACCACTCTGCCGCCTGCGGCCATCACTTCTTTGGCGCCTACGATCTGGTCCAGGGTATAATCACCGCCTTTGACGAGGACGTCAGGCTGTACGATCTTTATCAATTCCAGGGGGGTATCCTCCTCAAAAATGACGACGGCATCTACCATGAGCAGGGAGGCCAGAACGGTGGCCCGGGCCTGTTGGGGATTGATGGGGCGTTGTGGTCCTTTCAAACGGCAGGTGGAATCGTCGGAGTTGACACCAACGATGAGGATGTCGGCTTCGCGCGCTGCATCGGACAGGGAGGCGATATGTCCTTCATGAAGGATGTCGAAACAGCCGTTGGTAAAGGCAACGCTCTTACCGAGTAGCCGCCAGCGCCGCAACTGGTGCTGCAGGGCGGGGAGGTCAAATATTTTCTGCTGAATAATTTGTGGGACCTTCATTTTTACTTCGATTGACTTGTGGAAGGAGTATGAAGCTCGTTACGCCAAAGAGGATAAAGCTAAGCAATTGTCCGAACCAGAGGAGCCAGCCAAGGGCCTGCCCGTAAGGACTGCCCGCCACGCCATAGAAAGAGACGGTCTTCTGTACCAGGAGCGCATAGGCGCCGATGCCACCGGGGGAGACGATCATGCCCACGCTGCCCATTGCCAGGACGGTGAGGGCGTCAACGATGGTGAGATGGCTGGTCTCGCTGATGGCAAAAAAGCCCATCCAGGTACTGAACAGGTACAGGGCCCAGATACCGACGGTGTATACAAAGAAAAGAGGTTTATTCTTCAGGTCCTTTACGCTGGTGAGGCCATGCCAGATGTTGACACCAATGACTTTTACCTTTTGTACGATATTAATATGCCCGAATTTGGACAGGAACCATTTTGCACCGAAGAAGAGGATAGTGAGCCCGGCCAGCACGGCGAATATTTTCCACCAGGCGATCTTGCCGCTGGCGTTGTGAAAGAAAGCTTCCAGGTTATCGGCGGTGAGAGAATGGATCACGTCGAACTGGAAGACAAGGGCCAGCCCAAAGACGGCCAGCAGACAGATGACGTCGAAGGCTCTTTCCGCTACAATGGTGCCTACCAGCTTGTCGGCGGGGATCTTCTCGTAACGGGCCAGAACGGTACATTTCACCACTTCCCCCAGGCGTGGAGCGCCGACATTGACAAAGTAGCCGATCATGACCCCTAAAAATGCGTTTATACGCTTGGGTTTATAGCCCAGGGGCTCCATCAGCTGGCGCCAGCGGAGGGCTCTTAGCCAGTGAGAGGCCAGCAACAGAAGAAGAACGGGGACGAGGATCCAGTAATTGGCCCGGTGGAGGGAGTCTTCGAGCTTTGCCCAGTCGTCCCTTTTCATATCTTTCTGACTCAACCACACAAAAAACGCTGCCAATGCAGCGAAGAAAAGATACTGAAGTATAGTCCGGAGTTTCTTCTTCATACAGGCCCAAATTACAGCTTATTTCCTTCTTTTGGAAATACCAGACGGGGAGTAAATTTCCTGGCTTCTTCAAAGTCCATGTGTGCGTAGGAGATGACAATAACGATGTCGCCTACTGCGCCTTGCCTGGCAGCGGGACCGTTGAGACAACAGGTGCCGGAACCTCTTTTGCCTTTGATGAGATAGGTCTCTATGCGGGAGCCGTTGTTGACGTTGACGATCTGTACTTTTTCGTTCTCGATCATACCGGCGGCGTCCATGAGGTCCTCGTCCAGGGTCAGGCTGCCTACATAGTTCAGGTTGGCCTCTGTGATCACGGCACGGTGTACTTTCGACTTGAGGATTTCTATCATCATAATTTCCGCAAGATAACACTTCCGACCATAGGATGGTTCGGAGAGGGCTATAACATCATGTTATCAATTAGTCTGATCCCACCGAGGAAAGCTGCAGCGAGGGCGACGGCGGGAGCTTCAGGGCCGGACACCGGCTCCAGGGTCAATGGGTCGGCAATACTCACATAGTCTACCCGGAAGCCCCTCTCTTCCAGCAGGGAGGTGGCGGTGCTGATGAGTTCCCGGGGGCTTTTGCCTTCGTGCCATCCTTCTTTCAGCCCTGTGAGGGTCCGGTAGATCGTGGTAGCCGTCTGCCGTTGTTCCGGCGAGAGCCGCATGTTACGGCTGCTCATAGCCAGTCCATCTTTTTCACGGACAATGGGACAGGGGACCAGCCGGGTGGGGAGGCCCATGATCTCCAGGAGCCGGTGGACGACCATGCATTGCTGATAATCCTTCCGACCCATAAAGAGCTGATCGGGCCGGACGGCTTCGAGCAGCCGACGCATTACCTGGCATACCCCCTGAAAGTGACCGGGTCGAAAAGCACCTTCCAGGAGCGATTCTAACCTTCCAAGGTCATATTTTTCAAGGCTTTTTGTACCATCCGGATAGATATCCGGGACTTCCGGAAGGTAAAGGACATCCGTCCCTGCCTGCTCCAGGAGAAGGATATCATTTTCTATGGTAATAGGATATTTCTGAAAATCCCTGGGATCATTGAACTGGGTCGGGTTGACAAAAATGCTGCAAACAGTGATCTCCGTGCTTTTATTAGATATATCAATAAGTGATATATGTCCGGCGTGCAAGGCTCCCATCGTGGGTACGAATCCGATGGATCTTCCTTCCGAACGTTGTTTGTCCAGCCAGTGGATGAGGTCTTCTTTCTTCTTAAGTAATAGCATAATTTTTCATTTATAGCCGTGGAACGCCCGTCACAGCACCAATTTTCCAATAAAATTGCCTAACTTTGCAAACCAATTGGTTAGGGGGTACGCTCAGGTTCGTCTCATTAATTAATTCTAATAATGCTACAAAAAAAGCGAATTTTATTTATTGCCAACGAAATGTCGCCTTATTTAGAGCTGACGGAGTTTGCAGAGATTGTGAATAAACTGGCAATAAAGTCGAATGAAAGCGGGTTTGAAGTGCGTTGCATCATGCCGCGCTTTGGGGTGGTTAACGAGCGCAGGCATCGTCTTCATGAGGTGGTAAGGCTGTCCGGGATAAATGTAGCGGTGGACAATGATGATTTCCCGTTACAGATCAAGGTTGCCAGCCTTCCCAACGCGCGCCTGCAGGTGTATTTCCTGGATAATGAGGATCTTTTCAAACGGAAGTTCATCTTCCATGACGAGCAGGAAAAGTGGTTTGACGACAACGGTCT
>DASZWE010000565.1:0-3987 GCA_035546735.1 Puia sp. | reverse complement strand
ATCCAGGACCTGGACATGGTGCTGATCATGAGCGTAAACCCCGGCTTCGGCGGTCAGGAGTTCATACCCCATACTTTTCAAAAGATCCGTAACCTGAAAAAAATGATCCACGAGAGAGGACTGGACACGCTGATACAAATTGATGGAGGCGTAACGGTAGAAAATGCACCAGCCATTTTACGGGCCGGCGCTGACGTCCTGGTCGCAGGTAGCAATGTCTTTAAGTCTGCCGATCCAAAAGCCACGATCAGGGCCCTGAAGAACGCAATATAGCAGGACCTTCAGACGCTTAAAACTTACCGGCCAGCTGCTCCAATACCTGCCCTTCCTGTTCGACCCAACTGGTAGGATGCTCCGGCCATTTCAGCCCATGTTTTCCCAGTTCATCCGCAATCATGTCATAGGCCGTAAAAGCCTGATCCTCGGAGTAGAATATGCTTTTCCAGGATTTGTCGAGATCCACTCTCGCCTTCATCCCAATGCCCCCATTGTACCATTCAAAACAGGTCGGGAAACCGCTATAGGAAATTTCCGTCTTCTGCCGGAAATGATTGTCCAGGAAGAACAATGAATACCAGTGTATACATTCCCTGATCCGGCGCCGGAGCTGATCATGCGTCTCCGGACTGGCAGGACGGATCCGCCACTTGTTATTGGCAGGATAATAGGGATCATCTTTCATATCCTTATGCACAATGGCATCCGAGCTCAGCCGGACAAGGGCTATATCCCCCCCTCTATGCCATAACAGCTCCATCTGCCGCAATGCCCGCTGACGCACAATAAAAAGGTCCGCTGAACCGTCTTTCCATAGCAAGCTCATCTCGCCATTCTCCTTGTCCAGGTTCCATGTCCCCATCTTCAGCCCGCAACGAGGGTTCAGAAGAGCGGAATGGTCCGGAAAAAGGGCCAGTTCGGGATACTGCCGGCTGTCGGTGACACTGTCCCAGAATAGGGCGCTCCAATGAGGTTTGTCGGCATCCTCGAATTCCCAATCCTGACTGATGGCGCTCTCCAGGGAAAGGGACCGAAAGGTCTTTAGCGAGATCATCGAGCTGTCCAGATCGGTGATCACATTCTCTGATGGAGCTTTTTGAGCAACCTCGGTCAGTGAGACGGTATCCGCCGCCTTGCGCGTAGAAGAGCTCGCATGATGGCAGGCGGAAAGCACGGTCAACAGGAATAAATAATGAAGTGAGTGCTTGTTCATAGTGCTAAATAAACATAATTTCGGTGATCTTAAAACGCTTTTTTCATTGAGAATTGTACTCGTAGCCCTAACGAACCCGTTCGTTGTCCAGGACCGCAAGGTCCCGACCGAAAAGGACCGTGTCGAAGCAGGTCCGACGAAGGCCTCAGTCATTAGCCTTTTCCGGAAAACGGGCTATATTCTCAAGGGGCCCGTTTTCTGGACATTCTTGACCCTGTTGTTTTTCCAGTCAGCGCTGGCGCAAAAAAGATCAGCCTACATATCGGGTAAGTTGCTGGACGAGAACGAACGCCCCCTTCCCGGTACTTCGGTCATCATCCTGGGCCGCCCCACCGGCGTCCTGACCACCGACTCCGGCACCTTCCGTATAAAGGTCCCCGCCGACAAAGCCTTTGCCCTGGTATTCTCCTACGCAGGCTATAAGACGGAACAGCGCAATTTCCTGCTCAACGACGATGAGGAAGAACGTATAGTAGTACGCATGGAAAGGGGCGCGCGTCAATTGCAGGAAGTAGTAATTTCCGACAACCGCGACAACCGGGAACCAGGACTCGTAAAGATCAACCCCAAGAACGCCATCAATATCCCCACCCCCACTGGCGGCATCGAAAGCCTGCTGAAGATCTTCGTCGGCTCCAACAACGAACTGACATCCCAATACTCCGTACGGGGAGGCAACTATGATGAAAATCTCATCTATGTCAACGATTTCGAAGTATTCCGCCCCTACCTGGTCAATAATGCACAACAAGAAGGCCTGAGCTTTATCAACCCGGAGATGACCCGCAGCGTCAGCTTCTACACAGGCGGGTTCCAGCCTAAGTACGGCGATAAAATGTCCTCCGCGCTGGATATACAATATAAAAAACCCGCCGGCTTTGGCGGCTCGGCCTACTTGGGATTGCTGGAACAGGGCTTGCACCTGGAAGGAACAGGGGCCGGAAAAAAATTCACCTACCTGCTGGGCGTACGAAACCGCACCAACCGCACCCTGCTCAGCAGCCAGGAGACAAAAGGCAACTATGCCCCCTCCTCGGCAGATATTCAGGGATTGTTTACCTGGCAGCTTAACAACAGGAACCTTCTCGAGCTGATGGGCACACTGTCCCAGACAAGATTTCATCTCATCCCGCAGTCCAGCCAGCTCACCTCTTCCGTATTCTCCCCCTACTATACGGCCAACCTGGGCCTGGACATCTACTTCGAAGGCCAGGAGTTCGACCATTATCAAACCAATATGATCGGCCTGTCCCTCACCCAACAGCTGAGAAAGAACCTGCGACTAAAATGGATGCTTTCCCGGTTTGGCGACAACGAACAGCAATCCTATGACATCACAGGCGCCTATCTTTTTGGCGAACGCAATTTCGATAAGAGCAGCTCCACCTTTGGCCTGATCACGGATCCCATGGGCGCCGGCGTTTATCAGAACTATGCCCGGGACAGATTGAATATCGCCGTTTGGAATGCGACACATAAAGGTTATCTTAATCTCGACAGGCACTACCTCCAATGGGGCGTCAGCGCCGAACAGCAGGTGGTGAACAGCCGGCTCAACGAATGGCAATACCAGGATTCTGCAGGCTATTCATTGCCTTATACACCCGGCCAGCCGGCTATCAGCAATTACGTTCAGTCAAACGACAATTTCTCCATCACCCGCCTCACAGGCTTTTTACAGGACAATATCCTCTTCAGCAACCCGGGCTTTACGCTCCAGGGCGGCGTCCGGTACAACTACAACACCCTGAACAAAGAGCTGCTGGTCTCCCCCCGCATAGGATTCTCCTGGAAACCCCAGCATTCGGCAAAGGATATCATCTACCGGGCTGCCCTCGGCATCTATGACCAGCCCCCATTTTTCCGGGAAATGCTTAGGCCGGATGGCACGCTCAACAAAGACCTCAAAGCACAACGCAGCTGGCAGGTCGTCGCCGGGTTCGAACAAAACTTCAAGATGGGCTCCCGCCCCTTCCGCTGGACAACGGAAGGCTATTACAAACAAATGTCGAGGATCGACCCCTACGACATTAACAATGTACATATCCAGTACTTCGGGGAAAATAAAGCCAAAGCCTACGCGGCAGGCCTGGAATTCCGCCTGTTCGGCGAGCTGGTAAAGGACGCCGAAAGTTGGGTGAGTTTGGGCTTTATGAAGACCATGGAAAAGATCGATACGTCCTATTACACCTATACCCTGGACTCCCAGCGACATCCCATTGACAGCGCCCGCACCCAGGCAGGCTGGGTGAGACGCCCCTCCGACAGATTGTTCACTTTTGGCCTTTTTATGCAGGACTACCTCGCCACCAATAAGAATCTGAAAGTATTCCTCAACTTCATTTACGGCAGCGACCTGCCTTTCAATATCCCCGGCAGCATCCGCTATCGCAATGCCCTTACCATCCCCCCCTATATCCGCATCGACGTTGGCTTTAGCGCCCTGCTGCTGGACAGCGAAAAAAGCAACCGCCGCAGCCATAGCCCCTTTCGCAACTTCGAGAATATCTGGGCCACCCTCGAAGTATTCAACCTCATCGATAGGGATAATACCATCTCCTATATGCTGATCAAGGACTTTTCCAACACTACCTATGCCTTGCCCAATCGTCTGACGCCCCGCATGCTCAACCTGAAGCTGGTAGGCAGGTTCTGACCGCTCCCCTGGCGCAAACCCGCAAATCCAACTAGGTGTTTCCCGCAGTTTCGCACGTACTAATGCGCAATTTTTTCCCATCTTCAATTTATTTTTCCCATATTGGGATAATTCATTTTTC
>DASZWE010000564.1:0-5180 GCA_035546735.1 Puia sp. | reverse complement strand
CAGGCCATAACCTTCCAGTATCGGGATACGCGCCGCTGTAAAGATCCGGATGAGCCTGGGCTGGCAGGCTGCGCCACCGCTGGCCACGCAGGTGATATTATTCCCCAGCGCCTCTCTCCACTTGCTGAAAATAAGTTTGTTGGCCAGCGACAGCTGCATATTGTACCATACTCCCATCGACTGGTTGATCTCATAGCGGGTGGCCAGGTCATGGGCCCAGAAGAACAACTTTTTCTTTATACCCGTCAGCTCGCCGCCTTTCAGCATGATGCGGTCATAGACCTTTTCCAGCAGCCGGGGCACGGTGACAAACATCTGCGGCTTCACCTCTTTCAGATTTTCTCCAATGGTGTCCATGCTCTCCGCATAATAGATAGAGCTGCCGCTAAAGAGATATACATAGGTGAGCATGCGCTCGTATATATGGTTCAGGGGCAGGAAGCTCAATGCACGAAGAGGCCCACGGGGCAGACAGGGGATACAGGACTGCACATTGCTGACGATGTTGTGATGGGTCAGCATGACGCCTTTGGGGGTGCCGGTGGTGCCGGAGGTATAGATGATGGTGGCCAGGTCGTCCGTTGCTATCTTATCACGGATGGCGGCTATGCGTAGCTGATCATCTGCCTGGAAGTCGTTCAGCAGCTCCTTCCAGTGACGGGCGTTCACTACGTGCTCGAATGTATATATCTCTTTTAGGCTGGGAACTCTTTCCCGGATGCTCAGCACTTTATGGAACAGCTCTTCGTCGTTGACGAAGATGATCTTCACCTGCGCATCGTTGAGGATGAATTCCAGCTCGTGTACGCTGATGGTGGGATAGACGGGTGTAAGGATAGCGCCAATCTGCTGTACGGCCAGGTCCAGCATGATCCATTCGGGGCGGTTCTTGGAAATGATCGCTACCTTGTCCCGTCCTTCGATGGTGCCGTCCTGTCCGGAGATGCCCAGACGCAGGAGACCCGCGCTCAGTTTATGGATGGTATCGATGGTCTCGGCGGTGCTGTAAGTCCTGTACTTGCCGTCAATTTTACCGGCCAGCATATCCGGGAGGGAGGGCACTCCCTGTTCGGGTAAGATACAATCGAACAATCGTTTGGGTTCGGTCATAGTGGTCGTTTAATCCAGGATCAATGTACAAAACTTCCCCGAACCCGTGGCATTAATTTAGGAGCTGTTCCGACGATGGCCTGATAGGTGGGAATTGGGCTATTTCCCTGCTGCCTGGTAATATTGTCCCTCCGGCAGTTTGAAGACCCTGCCTTGTTGAAAGTTTATAAACCGCTTATATTCATCGCTATGTGTATTGGTCCAGGTTTGGAATGCCGTTAGGTTCTCGGGGGCGCCGAAGATCCACTGGTTGTAGGCATCGAACATTCCTTGCTTTAACAATTGTCTCTCGTAGTCGAATAGCCGGAAAGGGTAGGTGGTGGGATATTTTTCATACCAGCCGAGGATAAATTTTGTCCTGAGCACTATCAGCGATTCGCTGGTGATACCCTGGGCTACGACAGGCCGGAGGGAGGCGAACATATTCAGACAGGCAACGGCAAACGGGCTTTTGGTGGTCTGGTCCTTCATCATGTCGCCGTCCGCGTATAATTTTTTATACGACTCGAGGAGTACATCCTTGATCTCCGCGGTGCGCCGGCTGTAGCTTTCCAGGTTGACGAAGATCTCCCCATAGAGGATAGCCCAGATCTTATCGTAGGTGAAGAAATAATACCGGCAGGCATTATAATAGTTGGAGGAGTAGTTGGGGTCGACCTCGATGCCTTTTTCCCATTGCCGGATGGCGGCGGCGTCCTGGCGGGCCCAAAGCATTTCACCGTACTCGTTGTAGAGGACTCCGCTGTGGGGGAATTTTTTGATGCCGGCCTTGTACATACGCTCGCATTCCTTCGCGTCATCGACGCCCTTGAGCAGCATTCCTGTGATCTGAAAGCATTGTACGTCCGCATCGGTCCGTTCCAGCAGGGGGCGGGCGACGGTCAGGCCTTTTGCAAAGTCCTTTTGCAGGTAATAGTTAAAGGCAAGGTCCTTGAGCAGTTCCAGGTTTTGGGGGTCTTTCTGTATTGCACCGGTGAGCACCATGATGGCATTCGTATAGTCGCCCTGGCGGGTATAGGTTTTGGCGGATTCCTGTAATGATCTTGAATCCGGCTGTTGTGAAAAGGCGGACAGGCAGGTAAGGATCAGCACACAGGGCAAGAAAAGAAACCTTCGGCTCATAAATTGGGCTTTATTGTATGGCTGGTTAATTTGCCAGCAACCGGCAGCAACTACCGGCAAGCAGGCATTGGCCCACCTGGGGCCGGCCAGTCAGGGAAAGCCAAAGATAGGATTAAATCAGGTGCGTCAGCAGTCCGTCCCGCAGTTTGGGTTCAAACCAGGTGCTTTTGGGAGGCATGACATTTCCGCTGTCGGCAATGGCAAAGAGCTGCTCGATGCTGACGGGGTAGAGGCTGAACGCCGCCTTCATTTCCCCGCTGTCCACCCTTTTTTCGAGCTCCGCCAGTCCCCGGATGCCTCCGACGAAGTCGATGCGCTTGTCGGTGCGGGGGTCTTTGATAGCCAGCAGCTTATCCAATATATTCTTTTGGAGGATCGTCACGTCCAGCACGCCGATGGGGTCGTCTGTATAGGACCCTTCCTTGGCTACCAGCTGATACCAGCTGCCGTCCAGGTACATGCCGAACTCGTGCAATTGTGCGGGGGAAAAGGCTTTTTCCACCCTGCCTACGAGAAAGTCTTTTCGAAGGTTGTTGATGAATTGTTGTATGCTGTATCCATTCAGGTCCTTGACCAGCCGGTTGTAATCCAGGATACTGAGTTCAGCGGAAGGGAATAAGGTAGTGAGGAAGTGATCGGCGCTCCTGCCGGCAGCTCCATCCAGCTCCTTTCTCACCTTGGCGGCGGATGCAGCGCGGTGATGTCCGTCCGCGATGTAGGTAAAGGGTACCTTTTCGGCAAAGGACCGGGTAAGTGATCCGATGGCGTGCTCGTCGTCCACGGCCCAGATGGTGTGCTGGATACCGTCCTCTGCTGTGAAATCATATAAGGGAGGATGTGACTTCTTCCAGCCTTCGATGAGTTCGTCGATGTCGGGTACATTTTTGTAGGCCAGGAATACATTACCTGTCTGGGCGCGGATGGTCTTCATGTGATGAATACGATCGGCCTCCTTGTCGGGGCGCGTGAACTCATGCTTTTTTATTATATCCTTTTCATAATCGTCCACGGAGCTGCCGCATACGAGGCCGGTCTGGCTTCTTCCGTTCATGATCAGACGGTAGATGTAGTATCTGGGTTTATCCTCTTGTAAGAGGACGCCTTTCTTTATGAATTCCTGGAGGTTCTCTTTTGCCTTGTCGTAGACCTGTTGGGAATGTGTGTCGATGTTCTCGGGCAGGTCGATCTCGGACTTGGTTATGTGCAGGAATGAGTCGGGGTTGCCCTTGGCCTCGTGCCGGGCCTCCTGGCTGTTGAGTACATCGTATGGTCTGGAAGCAACTTGTGCGGCCAGTTGCGGTGCAGGACGTAAGGCCCTGAAAGGAGTAATGCTAGCCATGTTTTTATGCTTTTTGAGTAGCGAATTCTTTCATTAGTTCCGTCAGCAGGCGGACGCTGTCGATGGGCAGGGCATTGTACAGGCTGGCCCGGAAGCCTCCTGCCGTACGATGGCCCTGTATGCCTACCATGCCATTGGCGGTGCAGGTGTCAAGGAACTCTTTTTCCAGGTCCTTGTCCTCCATTACCCAGACGACATTCATCTTGCTTCTATCCTCTTTCGCCACGGTGGGACGGAAGATGGGAAGACTGTCGAGCGTGTCGTACAGCAGCGCGGCTTTTTTATCGTTGATCTTTTCAATGGCTTCCACTCCGCCCTGCGCTTTTAGCCAACGCAGGGTCAGCATACATACGTAGATGGCAAAGACGGGTGGGGTGTTGAGGATCGAGCCGGCCTGGATATGCTGACGGTAGTCCATCATCGTGGGCAGCTGCCTCGTCACCTTGCCTAAAATATCTTTTCGGACGATGACCATGTTCACGCCTGCCGCGCCTATGTTCTTCTGGGCGCCGGCATAGATGAGGGCAAATCTGTTAAAGTCCATCGTCCTGCTGAGGATATCGCTGCTCATGTCCGCCACCAGCGGTACGCCTGTTTCGGGGATGCTGTGGTGTTGTGTCCCTTCGATGGTGTTGTTGGTGGTGTAATGAAAGTATTTTACGTCCTTCGGGATATTATATCCTTTGGGGATGTACGTGTAATTTTTGTCTTTGGAGGAAGCGACCATGTTCACGTTGCCGAACAGTTTGGCTTCCTTGATGGCCTTGGTGCCCCAGGTGCCGCAATCCAGGTAGGCTGCTGTCTCGTCTTCGTTCAGCAGGTTCATAGGCACCTGGAAGAACTGGGTGGAGGCGCCGCCATGAAGGAAGAGGATCTCGTGGTCCTTATCCAGGTGCATCAGCTGGCGGGCCGTGGCGAGGGCTTCGTCGATGATGTCCTGAAACAGCGGTGTACGGTGACCGATCTCCAGTATGGAAAGACCTGTGCCATTGAAGTCGAGGATAGCCTGGCTGGCCTGTTCGAACACTTCTTTGGGAAGGACGCTGGGACCGGAATTGAAATTGTGAGGCATTGTTGTCGATTTATTTTTCCCCCACGGACGTGATCACGTTTGTCCGGGCGGCCCAAAGATACCCCCTCTCCGGCAAACACACCGGCCCGGAGGAAGGAAAAAAGCGATCTTTTTGATTTATAAAATTTTGCGAGTTTTTTTTAAATCTTTTTAAATCAATGTTTAACTTACTTTCGGGGAGGGACGGCCTACACTCCCACGAGGCAAAGACCACTGATTTATGACCGGAAGCAACTCATATTTTTTCTTTTGGGCGGGGCAGTTTATGTATATAGGCAGGGCCATCGATACGTCAACCCATGATCATCATGCCATCCAGATTGCGCTCAGTTTCGATCATCCTTTTTATATCAGCTCGCCCGAGGGGTCTTTTAAAAAGGTGATGGCTGTCATCATCGATTCAGACCAGTCGCACGAGTGCAGGACGAATGACAACACTTTTCTACTGTTGAATATCGATCCCATGACCACTGTCGGACGGGCGTTGAAAAAGAATTATCTCACCCGTCATGCTGTGATGGAGCTGCCCGCGGCAGA
>DASZWE010000563.1:0-7390 GCA_035546735.1 Puia sp. | reverse complement strand
ATTCCCCGGCTGGCTGCCAATGTCAGCATCGAAATATCCCAGCTAGGCATCAATGCGGAGCTCACCGGTGCGGCTGCGCTGGTGATGGAGAATTATCTCCGGCATGAGAGGGGGAGGAGTATGGCTTCGGCAAAGAAGGTGAAGGCTATTTAAAACTCTGATGTATCGCGTTGTTAAACGTCTTCAGACTCCAGCCTCCTGCCACGATGATACGACGAATGCACATCAGCGGGTCGGTGTCGTCGCGACGATCGGCCAGTCCAAAGGCGGCGATAAAGCCTCTTTTACGCAGCTCGGGGAAGGCCGGACGATTCCACAGACCGAAGGGGTAGGCGAAATAGCGGATAGGCGCTCCGGTGACAGCCTCCAGCTGTTTGGTGGGCTTGTCGATCTGGATCTCCCAATCCTTGCCCTGATATTTTTTTACGCTGTGATGATCCCAGGTATGGCTGCCGATGACGTTGCCCGCGGTATATAATTCCTTGACCTGGTCCTTGCTCATATAATGCGGCAGGCGGCCCAGGGTGACGGTCATCACGAAGAAGACGGCCTTAAAGTTATATTTCTTCAGCTCGGGATAAGCGATGGTATAATGATCTTCGTCGTTGTCGTCGAAGGTGAGCATGATGGGTTTACTGGGAAGCGGTGCGCCGGTGGTGAGATAGGCGTAGAGCTGGTCGGGCAGTATGGTGTGGTAACCGCTGTCGTGCAGCATCTTCATCTGCGCCTTGAAGTCGGCGATGGGCATGATATAGTCCTTTGCGGTGCGGGAGTCGGTGGGTTTCCAGTCACGTATCTGGTGGTAGCAAAGGATGGGAACTTCCTTTTTACCCAGGATTACGGAAGGGGGTGGGACGGGATTCCCCAGGGCGGCGGCGGTAGCTTTTGCGAGGGAATCAGGAGGGGCGACTTTTTTCACTTCAGTGGGTGAGCCACAAGCCGCAAGGGTAAAACAAAGCACTCCAAAACACAGACCAACAAAATTCTTTGTCATAGCTATTTAATAGGTATTTATATGTATGTAGCGGCTGTTCAGGCCGCTGTAATGGCATTATTAACGAACATTTACTCCGGGTATTGTTTTTACCAGCTCTTCCAGCCAGCGCTGGTCCTCTTCGTCGAAGGCATCCAGGTCACTGCTGTCCACGTCCAGGACGCCTATCACCTCTCCCTGGTAAAAGATGGGCACTACGATCTCCGATCGGGAGAGGCTGCTGCAGGCGATGTGTCCAGGGAAGGCTTCCACGTCCGGAACGATGAGGGTACGGGCTTCCTGCCAGCTGGCGCCGCAGACGCCTTTGCCTTTCCGGATGCGTGTACAGGCGACGGGTCCCTGGAAAGGGCCTACCACCAGCTCCCCGTTCTTCACCATATAGAATCCCACCCAGAACCAGCCGAACTGCTCTTTCAGGGCAGCGGCCATATTGGCCAGGTTGGATACCGCATCGCTCTCTCCTTCTATCAGCGCCCGTATCTGGGGCAGGAGGGAGGCGTATTGCTCGGACTTGGTGCCGGAAGCTATTTTTAGATCTTCTGACATATATTTTCAGCCATTCTGTTTAAGGCTGCAAATGTACTATATTAGACACATTAATGTCCGAAAACCGGGCCTCCCGGGAAAAGTAGCCTGTTTTCCGGAAAGAGCTAATGATTGTCCTCCGGACAACGAGCCTCCGGCTCGTTTTAAATAAGACTTTTTTATGCCCAGATTCTCCGTCGACCCCGATATTGCCAGGGCCATGACCCCGGATACGGCGCTTTATAAGGATCCGGCCTTGTTCGAGATCATGAAGGAGAAGCTCTTTGCTCCATCCTGGCAGTTCGTGGGCAGCACAGATATTGTCGGGGCGCCCGGGGAGGCCTGTCCTTTTACGCTGCTGGAGGATTACCTGGATGAGCCGCTGGTCCTGGTACGGGACATTCAGGACACACTGCGTGTGCTATCCAATGTCTGTACCCACCGGGGGAATCTGCTTATTCACGAGCCCTGTAAGGTCAACAATCTCCGGTGCCGGTATCACGGGCGGCTATTCCACCTGGATGGAAAGTTCCATTCCATGCCTGAGTTCAGGGAAGTGAAGGATTTTCCGGCCGCCAACGATGATCTGGCTTCGCTGCCTCTCTTTCAATGGGGAAAATGGCTGTTCACCACATTAGGATCGAACCCTTTGGCAAGCCTGAAAGACATGATGGACCGAATGCACTGGCTGCCTTTGAATGATTTTGTTTTCCGTCCTGATCTGTCCAGGGATTTTACGGTGCGGGCAAACTGGGCGCTATACTGCGAGAACTATCTGGAGGGTTTTCATATACCTTTTGTGCATGCGGGGCTTAACTCTGTCATCGACTTTGGCAACTATACCACGGAGCTGTATCGCTATTCGAATCTCCAGTTAGGCATTGCCCGGGATGATGAGGATTGTTTTGATCTGCCGCCTTCATCACCGGACTATGGGAAAAAGGTGGCGGCCTATTATTTCTTCGTCTTCCCCAACATGATGTTCAATTTCTATCCCTGGGGCTTGTCGGTGAATATCGTAAAGCCTGTGAGTCCGGGTGAGACGCGGGTTGCTTTTCTCACCTATGTTGCGGATGCCGTCCGATACAATTCGGGAGCAGGATCCGGTCTGGACACGGTGGAGATGGAGGATGAGGAGGTGGTGGAGGCTGTGCAAAAGGGAGTAAGGAGCCGGTTCTACTCCTATGGCAGGTATTCGGTGACACGTGAGCAGGGGACGCATCATTTTCACCGGATCATTGCGGAACTATTATAATCTAACCAGCACACATGAGAAAAATACAAGGGGCGTTACTCTTCTTATTGGGCCTGCTCACGCAAGCGCCCGCCACGGCCCAGATCCCTGTCCGGCCGCTTAGCAGCATCGTACGGGATACCTTCTACCTTTTGAAGCCGGACAGGGTCTTCGATGGAGAGCAAATGCAGGAGGGCTGGCAGGTGCTGGTACACAATCATCTTATCGAGGCGGCGGGTCCCGCAGGGACGATAAAAACCCCATCCGGCGCTATTGTCATGGACCTGAAGGGGATGACCTTGTTGCCGGGTCTTATTGAGGGGCATAGTCATTTATTTCTCCATCCTTATAATGAAGTTTCCTGGAATGACCAGGTGTTGAAGGAGTCCAGGGCCGAGCGGCTGGCGCGGGCGACTGTGCATGCCCGTAGGACATTGCTGGCAGGGTTTACCACCACCCGCGATCTGGGTACGGAAGGGGCGGGTTATGATGATGTGGGGTTGAAGGCGGCGATCGAGAAAGGTATTATTGCCGGTCCGCATATGCTGGTGGCCACCCGGGCTATTGTAGCGACGGGCAGCTATGGACCGAAGGAGCTGAGCTTTGATGTAGAAAGCCCTGTCAAAGGAGCGGCAGAGGCGGATGGGATGGATGGGATGATAAAAGAAGTGCGGACACAGATAGGCAAGGGGGCGGATGTCGTCAAGGTCTATGCGGACTATCGTTGGGGTCTCAATAAGAAGGCGGCTCCTACCTTTACGGTAGAGGAGCTGAAGAAGGCGGTGGAAGTGGCGGCCAGCGCCGGCCGGCTCGTTGCGGTCCATGCCTCTACGGCGGAGGGTATGCGCCGGGCGATACAGGCGGGTGTGGGTACGATCGAACATGGGGATGGCGGGACGCGGGAGATATTTGCGCTGATGAAGGAAAAGGGCATTGCTCTATGTCCAACGCTGGCGGCGGGAGATGCGGTGGAACAATATAGCGGCTGGAGGAAAGGGGTGGATCCCGAGCCGGAACGTATAAAAAAGAAGCGGCAGAGCTTTAAAGAGGCGCTGGCGGCGGGCGTTACCATCTGTATGGGTGGGGACATCGGCGTATATACGCATGGGGATAATGCCCGTGAGATGGAGATGATGGTGGATTATGGCATGACGCCGTTGGATGTGCTGCGGAGCGCCACCTCCGTCAATGCGGATGTATTCAGGATCGGGGATGTGGTCGGCCGGGTAAAGGCGGGATTGCTGGCGGACCTCGTTGTAGTGGAAGGCAATCCGGTGTCTGATATATCACGAATACGGAAAGTGCGCTGGGTAATGAAAGAAGGAGTCTTTTATTATCCCGGGATGCGTTAACGCGTGAGTGCTTCGATGATCTGCCCGTGCTGGGGAAATTGTTTTATCAGGGCGGCCCTGCCCGCCAGCTCGAATTCTGAAAAGTCGAAACCAGGCGATACCGTACAGCCTACCAATGCATATTCGCTGTCTTTGGCGGGTATGGAGGCGAACCAGCTGCCTGCTTTTATTACGACCTGAAAATGTTCTCCTTTTTCGATATTGGGTCCCAGCCGGTGGATAGTGAGGACGCCTGAATGCCCGATCTCGTATATGAGAAGGGGATCTCCGAAATAGAAATGCCAGAGTTCGTCAGAGGCTATGCGATGGAAGGCGGAAAATTGACCTTTGGCCAGCAGGAAATAGATACTGGTGGAAACATTCCGGGAACCCTGGAAAAATACGGGGAGCGCATTTTGAGCTATGGTGAGCTCGGATCTGTAAACTTCCCGGAAGGCTCCTCCTTCGACGTGGGATGTCAGCTGCAGGTGCTGGATCCAATAGGCTGCATCGGGTCGTTGCATACAATTCAATGTTCGATGGTCACATGGGCGGCGTATACGTCTGCCAGCGAGTCCTTGATATGGGTGGTATCACGGATGGTGGCTATGATGGGGAAATAGAGCTTAAAGTAAGAGCTGTCTTTCTGATCCATCTTTATATTTAACTGAAAACCAAGTAATTGATTGTATCTGCGTAGGGCCCGTCCCTTTCTGTCCGTCTCAAGGATGATGAATTTATACAGGGAGGCATCCGGGGAGGTGGATACGATATTAGCAGCGGGCTGCTGTGTCGGGGTGGCCGCCGGCTGTGTCGGGGTGGTGGCGGGTTTTGTGTCGGAGGGCTGAGCAGCGGCCTGCTGGGCGGTAGCGGCCTGGGTTGCCAGGTTTTGGGATTGGACCTTGCCGGTATCGGTGTTTTGTGGGGTGCTGTCCGGGATGGCCACGGCTGGCTTGATCTCGACAGTCGGCTCTACATAGGTGTTCCGTTTGTACAGGTAATAACCTCCCCATCCGATGAGGATGAGGCCGGCGATGAGTCCGAAGAGAAGGACGCCCTGGCGGATGTTGTTGGAAGAGGGTTCGTATTCCCTGGGAGCTTCTTCAAAGGACTGGGTAGCAGGCTGTTTCTTTTCGGTCAGCTCTTCCAGCCGGATAGTCAGATATTCGCCGGGAGTGAAGTCGAACTTGCCTTCGTTGTTCTTTATCAGGGTGCCGATGCCCTCGATGTAGAAGGGTTTGCCGATGTTGAGGAGCTGCTTGCCTGTGGTGAGGAAGAAGTCCAGGTCGGCGGCAGCCAGGGGTTTCATTTTTCCCGTATGGTCCTTGATAAATTGGATCAGGGCGTCATCGGGGGTCTGTACAGAGACATTTTTAAAGGTGATGCCCGAAGCGGGTGTTTGCATATGGCGGTCGCTGGCTTCCGGGATCACGACCGAGGGGTCCAGCGAAAAGCTGCCTATTCCAGGGAGGTCCAGCTTCCGGGTTTGATAGAGGAACTGCGACAGTAGTAGCGGTAATTTCAAAACGAATGGATTTTGAGTAATGATTGTCCTTCGGACTGAAAGATAAAAAAACTTCTTCGTAATTCCCTCCTTTCTAACTTTGTATGTAAAATTTAGCCATGCTGACAACACAGGAAGAGGCATTTATCCGGTATTGGGAAGAGAATCGTTCCCGGCGAAAGAAAGTATTCCGGCAATTTCTCGTAGGTATCCCGGTGGGATTAGGTTTTATCATACCCATATTAATAATGGTGTTTTCCGGCTGGGACAAGCAGGTGCCGGATCCTTCGGGGGATAAGTCGCTGATGATGGTATTGATGATAGCGTTGTTGCTGATCGTAGGATTTACGGCTATTTTTTATCAGAAATACCAGTGGGATCAATACGAACAACGTTATAGGGAACTGTTGAGCAAAAGGGGGGATCCCCAATAAAAAACCCCCATGGGAGTGGGGGTTGTTAGCAGGTAGTTCATGGTTACTGCACATCAAGCAGATGTATGTCAAAAGCAGGATAGAATAAAGTAATTGATTGATATCCAGTCGATTAAATAAAACTCTTTTTATTGTTTCGATTGGTACGAGTAAGCTACATTTGATTCGGAAAACTCAGCGTGATAATAGTCCCTGCATATTTAGACAGCACTTGATCTGAGATTGCTGCAAGAAATTAAAAAAAACTTCAAAAATTTTTAATTTAACCAAATTAGGAAGGGTGACCAGGTTTATTCGTTGGGTGAATCTGGCTTATTACCCGGTGAAGAACCTCTTATTAATTCGGTCAGGGCTTTAATATTTACCTTTACAAAAAATCTATTCCTTGCCACACGAATCCATTTCCGTATTCGACATGTTCAAGATCGGGGTAGGCCCATCCAGCAGCCATACGCTTGGACCCTGGAGGGCGGCCCAACGATTTATCGCGAGCCTGGAAGGGGGGCATGATCTTTCCCAGCTCGATCATGTTCAGGTGTTGTTGTATGGTTCTCTTGCCAAGACGGGCAAGGGGCATGGCACGGACATAGCCATTCAATTAGGGCTGGCGGGTGAGGATCCCGTGACGTTTGATGTAGGGCAAATTGCTCCCACCATTGAAGGCATCGCCCGCGACAGGAAGCTGCGTGTCGGGGGCCGGCGGGAGATCGACTTCAACCCGGCGGAGGATATATCCTTTCTTTTTACGGAGGCCCTCCCTTTTCATCCCAATGCGATGACGTTTATGGCCCGTCTGCGGAATGGAGAGCAGCTGGCGGAGACCTGGTATTCCATCGGCGGGGGCTTTGTGAAAAAAGAAGGGGAGGAGCCGGCGGGCAGCGCGGCGGCGCAATTGCCTTTTCCTATCGATGTGGCGGACGATCTGCTGCACTGGTGCCGTAAGACGGGGATGAGCATTTATGAGGTGGTGCTGGAAAATGAGGCTGCCTGGAGGCCGGAGAAGGATACACGTCAGGGGGTACTGAATATCTGGCGGGTGATGCGCGAATGTATCTACCGGGGCTGTCATGCGGAGGGGATGCTACCGGGCGGACTCAATGTAAAACGACGGGCTGCGGCGTTGAATAAAAAGCTGATCGGGGGAAGGAGTTATGAGGATTTCGATTCGTGGGTAGCGGCTATTCGTGCAGGTGGTAGCGATTTCAAATATATTTTGGACTGGGTGAGCTGTTTTGCCCTGGCCGTGAATGAGGAGAATGCTTCCTTTGGAAGGGTAGTGACGGCGCCTACCAATGGGGCGGCGGGCGTGATACCGGCGGTGCTGCAGTATTATGTCGTCTTTTGTGACGGATTGAAGGAAGAGAACAT
>DASZWE010000562.1:0-11352 GCA_035546735.1 Puia sp. | reverse complement strand
TGTCGGCCGGAGCCATTTCAAGGTATACCTGGGCAAGGATACCCTGAGCTACCGCCTTATTTATCCTGTATTTGTCTACTCTGTCGCTCGTCAGCTTGCCCACTGCATCTTCCAGGTCTTTTACGATCTGGGCATAAACGGCGCTGACATGTGCACGGGGATTGCCGGATGTAGAGCTTGTGGATGTTTCAAGATATATAGGCACTCCCGGTGCAGTGGTATCCTTGGAGTACGTGAATTGATAGATGCGTACAAGGTTGAAATACGCCCAGGCCCTTAAAGCTTCGGCTTCTCCGGTGAGGGGGTCCTTGACATCCTGTGTTTCGGGGAGGTTGGGGACGGCTGCGATAACGGCATTGGCGTTGTTGATGACCTTATAGTTCAGCGCCCATATTTGCAGTGTCCGGGCGGAAGTGGCGATCCGGCCATAGGAATTGTCTGTCCAGTCATTTTCATACAGCCACCAGTTGGCCGGGTCGGAGATCAGATCGTCGGCCCGCATATCGAAATTGAACTGGGATGTTTTCCAGCCGTACATGTTCTGCCGGCCTGTGGAGGGGATATAGTCGCGGATGTTCTCGTAAATGCCTGTCAGCGCATTGTTCACACCAACCTTGGAGCTGAGGACAATGTCAGAAGGGAGGCTGCCGTCCGTAGGCTTTACCCCCTCGATAAAATTCTTCGAACACGAAGCCAGCGTAAGCATGCCCACACCAGCCATCAATATATATTTTGTCAATCGCATAATAATAGTATTAATGGATAAAGATTAAAAATTAACACTCAGTCCGGCGGAGAATGTCTTGTACACTACCGATCCGTTGTTGGTTACGCCCACGAGACCGCCTTCTTCAGGATCCAGCCCTTTGTACTTGTAGAAGGTAAAGGGGTTCTGCAGGTCGACATACACGCGTGCGCTGTTGATCCTGGCGGTACCGAATATCGATTTGGGGAAGGTATATCCCAACGTGATATTACGGATACGCATGTAGGTGTCATCGAACAGGAAGCGGGTGGAGGCGGAGTTGGCCTGGTCATCGGTGGTAGTCGTCAGACGGGGCGTCTTGCCGTCGCCGGGATTGCTGGGGCTCTGCCATCTGTTGAGGACGTCTACGCTCCAGTTGGAGCCGGGCGTATTGCCTACCGCGGAATACATGAGGCTGGCATAGTTGGCGTCATAGATCTTGCCGCGGAAATTGATATAAAGCAGTACGTTCAGATCGAAACCTTTGTACTTCACCGTATTGGTAACACCGGCTATCCAGTCAGGGAGGGAGGTCCCTTTGTAATAGCGCGTGGCGGCGCTCCATTGTTTGGTCACTACCCTGGTGGTCTTTCCGGAAGAAGCATCCGTTTGATCCATCCACCATAGAGGGGATCCATCCGTCTTGTCTACGCCGGCATAGTCACGGATATAGAAGTTATTCAGCGGCTGGCCTACGATGAGGTTGCTGTAGTTGGCGCCGGTGATAGACGTTTGCGGCAGTTGGGTGATCTTGTTGGTGACCTTGGAGAAATTCACCGAAGTAGTCCATTCGAGGTCATGTGTCCGGATATTGATGCTGGTCAGGTCGATCTCGATACCCTTGTTCGTCACCGTACCGATGTTGTCGTTTACGCCATCCAGACCGGTGGACGGAGCCAGCGGACGACTGAACAGCAGTTTAGAGGACTTGCGGCTGAAATAAGTGAAGGATCCGGACAGCCTGTTTTTGAGCAGGGCAAAGTCGACGCCCAGGTCGAGGGTCTTCTGGGATTCCCAGGTGAGCCTGCCGTTGGCGGGATTGGCGATGAGCGAACCTGCATAACCGGCGATGTTAGCACCGGCGGAATAGGTGGGCAAATAAGGGAAATAGACGGGATTGCCATTGGCATCCAGGAAAGCCTGATTACCCGTAGTTCCGTAGCTGGCGCGCAGCTTCAGGTCGTTGAACAGGCTGACGCCGGACATGAATGCCTCTTTATTGATATTCCAGGCGCCGCCGATGGACCAGAAGTTACCCCAGCGGGCGGAGTCGGAGAATCTGCTGGAACCATCCCGGCGGAGTGAAGCGGACAGGTGATATTTTTCACCCAGGTCATAGTTCACGCGGCCAAAATAGCTGACCATGCGATTGTCATAAGAATAAGAGTTGGCGGTGTAGGGCGTGCTGCCGTAAGCCAGCTCGGTGGTGCCGGGGAAGGTAAAGCCCCTGCTTTCTGCATCTACAACACCCTGGTGGTAGCGATAGGCTTCCATGCCAACCACTACGTTGAAATGATGTATATCCGCGAAGGTATTGTCGTAGGTGAAGGTGTTCGTGAAGGTTTGTGTGGCGTTGTTCGTACGCGTCTTCTCACTGCGTCCGCCGTAGGCGGCGCCGTCCCCCACGAATGGGTTATAGTAGCTGTTATACTGGTTCTGATACAGGTCGACTGCATATTGTGTCCTGAATTTCAGGCCGTTGATGATCTGCGCTTCGCCATATGCATTCGCGGAGGTCAGGTACCTGTCATAGGTAGTGGGGTTCTGCGCCGTTGTACCTGCCGGATTGCCGGGAGTGAAGATGGGTCTGTGCAGAGGGCCATTGTTACCATAATCATACTGTTTGTTGCCGACGGCATCCAGGATAAGGGCGCCGGTGCTCGGGTCCCGCAGGAATTCCGGATAAATACCGGAAACTGAACGAACCCAACCCGTGACATTGGAATAGGCAGCGCCACCCTGTATGGGATAGTTCTGCGTAGAATAGGAACCGCTGGCGTTGATGCCTACATTCAGCCAGTCATTGACCTTGGTGTCGACCTTGAACCTGGCGGAGTAGCGTTTAAAATCCGACTCGAGAGGCAGGCCCTGGTCGTCGAGATAGCCGCCGGAGATAAAATAACGGGTCTTGTCGGAGCCGCCGGAGACGGAACCATTGACATCCGTTCTTTGCCCGGTGCGGAGAAGGTCTTTGCCCCAGTCTTCGCTCCAAAGGCTCTTGGCGCCGGAGACCAGCTTGCCGTCCAGGCCGATGGGCTGGGCTACGCCGAAGGGGTTGTAAACAAGGGTACCTGCGACCGTTTGGCTGGCATAGTCTTCGGAAGAAGCTGCGCCGATGGAGGCTGCCAGGCCGGGAGTGATGTTGGCTTGGTTTTTCAGGGCTTCCCAGGTCAGGCCATACAACTGTTCGTTGTTGACATATTTATAGTCGTCTACCGCCCGCTTGGAATAGCCCCTTGTACCAGAGATGGCTACTTTGGGGGTGCCTTTCCCGGTCTTGGTGGTTATCTGCAGGATGCCGTTCGCGGCCCTGGAACCATACAGCGCGGTAGAAGAAGCGTCCTTCAATACCGTGATGCTTTCGATGTCATTGGGGTTGATGCTGCTGAGGTTGCCTCCATAGGGTGAGCCGTCCAAAATGATAAAGGGGTCTGCGGATGCATTGACAGACCCGATGCCACGGATACGGATATCGGGGCTTTCGCCAGGCTGGCCATTGCCGTTGACCACCAATACACCGCTGGCATTTCCCTGTAGTACATTGGTGATGGAGCTGACCTGGAGATCCTTGAACTGATCGGCGTTGACGATGGATGCCGTCCCGGTGAACGCCTTTTTCTTAGTAGCGCCATAGGCGGTAACGACCACTTCATCCAGGCTGCCCGAGCCGGCCTTCAGGGTAACGGTCATATTTTCGGAGATATCCACCTCCTGGGTGACAAAATTGACGGAGGATACTACCAGCTTTTTTGCGCTGGCTGGTACGCTGATCGAAAATGTTCCGTCTAAAGAAGTGCTGGTGCCGCCTCGGCTTCCTTTGATCTGGATACTGGCGCCGGGAACGGGATTCCCTTTTTCGTCCAGTATTTTACCGTTGATGGTCCTGGTTTGAGCCAATAGTTGGCCCCACAGGAAAAGCAAAGAGCATAAGAATGCAATTTTTCTCATAAGCTGTGACTTTTAAATGTTAACCTAATAGAAGTATATCTAAAAAATGTGACGAATCAGTTCTGCTGATGAATTCCGGGCCCAAGGGGCCAGGGAAGTTTACACGGCTGTCTGCTGTGTAAGGTTGCCTCTGCTAATGATTGCCCTTCGGACGAGAAATGAATAATAAACTGAAATGGAATGAGGGGGACCTATCCGTCCCGGATGGTAGTAGTTAGTTGACATAGTGAAAAAATAGGGCTGACCAGCCACTGGGGGTTAGTCAGCGGGTTAAACAGGTTATGTGTGACTAATCAGGCCTTCAATATGAAAAGGTCCTAAATATGTAAATTAACAAAAATAAAACAGCATCAATCAATAATTATAAAATTATTGACTCGTTTAGGTGGGTATTTTTAAAATGTCTTTCCTATCGGACGAGCTCCTGAAAGGAGCTCCTGGTGGTCCCGTCCAGAATCGAACTGGAATCCAGGGCTTCGGAGACCCTTATACTATCCATTGTACTACAGGACCATATACTTAAATGGCCTGCAAAACTACATTAAAAAATTCACTTGTCGGAATAAAAGCTCTTTGGCTTATGCTGTTCTTTTTCCCGGGGAGCCTGGTTGGATAATAATTCATGCTGCAGGCCATTGGGCGAACCATATACCCGGATGACACAGCCATAGTGGAGAGAAAATACTTTGAAGCTGTCGATCAGCGCTGTCCCTGTGATATGGGACAGTATGCTTCGGATGACCCCGCCGTGCGCCACGATGGCGATGGGGCCATTCTGCTCCGTGGCGGCATCCCGTATGCTGGTAAAAGTTTTTGTCACACGCTGGTGCAGGTCCAGATAGCTTTCCCCACCAGGTATCCTGATTTGAACGAAGTCTTTCATCCAGGGGTCGACCTCTTCCTTAGGCAAGTCGTCCCAGCTCCGCATTTCCCATTGACCGCAGTGGATCTCCATCAATTCAGGATGCAGCCTGACCGGGTGCCCGGGAAATAAATGCTCTGCCAGGCGGGAACATCGTTGCAGGGGGCTGCTATGCACCGATGAAAAAGTGAGTGGCAGGTGCTGCCGGATAATAGCGGCCTCGTTCATAAAGCTTTCCGTGACATCCAGATCCGTCTGTCCGTAACAGATGCCTTTGTCCACCGCGGGCGTCGTATGCCTTATCAAATAGATATCTTTCATACCATGTATCTCCAGACAATAACCCAGCCAAGATAGACCGTCAGCTCTGTCACCTGTTGAATAGCTCCCAGGCAATCTCCCGTATAGCCTCCGATCCATTTTTTAAAGTATCTCACCATTTCAAAAGTAATATAACCCGCCGGAAGGATCACCAGCCAAAATGGCCAGGGGAAAAAAGCCAGGGGCAGCACTCCCAGCAGCAGGGCCAGCATCAGCTCCCCTATGGACAGGCGGCGGCTGGTCACGGGTTTGGACTTGCTGTGTTCGGGATCTGTTACGTTATTGGCCCACTGGATGGCAAATACAGGCATCAGCCTGCTGAGACTATGGGCTGTTACGACCGCCCCGATGAAATAACGATAATTATAAAATATGGTCCGGGATGGCCCGTTCAACTCAGGCGTGAAGGATGGCAGCTCTTTTAGCAGGAGGAACCTGGCGGAGAGGATCATGATCAATCCAATGACCCCGAAGGCGCCTACCCGGCTGTCCTTCATGATGAGCAATATCTTTTCCTTTGTCCAGCCGCCGCCAAACCCGTCGCAGACATCCGCCAAACCATCTTCATGGAAGGCGCCCGTCAGCAGGATCCCCGCGATGATGGATGCCAGTATACCGATGTCCGTCGATAACAGGCGGGAGAATACCAGGAATATCAAGGCGGAGGCTCCCCCCACGATCCACCCGATCAGGGGGAAGTATTTGGGCGCCTTGTTCAGATAGCCAGGATCGTGGCCTACGCTCCGAGGTATCCGGATCCGGGTGAAATACATGATGGCCGTTAAAAATATCTTCCATTCTTTCATGAGGCCGAGGTTTTATTCACTCTTGCTGACGCCTGCCGACTCGAAGGACGCCATCTCCCGGAGGAATGCCAGCGCAGATTGCAGAACGGGATATGCAATAGCCGCCCCCGTCCCTTCACCCAGTCGCATTCCCAGATCTAGCAACGGACGTGCATTCAGATAGCCCAGCATCCGCTGGTGTCCCTTTTCGCCGCTGGTATGTGCATATACACAATGATCTTTGACCTTCCCGTTCTCCAGTGCCGCCAGCAGCAAGGCTGCGGTGGTGATAAATCCATCCACCAGTATTACCATGTCCAGGGCTGCGGCCTGCAGACAGGCGCCGGCCATCATGGCAATCTCGAATCCTCCCACATGCTGCAGGATGGTAATGGCATCCGGTGAGGCAGCTATAGCCGGAGCATGCTTTGCATGAACTTTTACGAGGGTCGCTATTTTGGTCTCCAGCTGTGCGTCATTGACCCCCGTCCCCCTGCCGCAACATTCTTCCACCGGGATGCCTGTGACAAAGCTCATAATGAGCGCGGCGGCGGAAGTGTTGCCGATGCCCATTTCACCCAGCCCTATACAATTGCAGCCTTTCCGGTGCAGGTCTGTTACGATGCGTCTTCCTGCTTCCATGGCGTGGACGGCCTGTTCACGGCTCATCGCTTCTGTCTCGAGGTAATTGCGCGTGCCGTATGCTATCTTTTCATGGATAAGCGAATCTTCCGTTGTGAAATCGAAATTGACACCTGCGTCGACCACTTGAAGGGCTATGTTGTGCTGTCTGCATAGCACGTTGATGGCGGCGCCGCCATGGATAAAATTCAGGACCATCTGCGCCGTCACCGCCTGGGGGTAAGGATTTACCAGACCCGTTGCCGCGATGCCATGATCCCCGGCAAAGACAACAATATGTGGATGGGTCAGCCGCGGATGGGCCGTCCCCTGGATCATTCCTATCTGCAGCGCCAGCTCTTCCAGCCTTCCCAGGGCGCCAATGGGCTTGGTCTTACTGTCGATGCGGCCTTGCAAGGTCTCGCGTAAGGAAGTTGCGGCGACGGACGGGGCTATGTTTTGGTTTGTCATATATTTTTTATTTAATTGTGACGGGAATGCCGCTGACCATTAACAATACCCGGTCTGCTTTTGCAGCAATGTATTGATTCATCCAGCCCTGCAGGTCCGTAAACTTCCTGCCTATCTCTGTCTCCGCATGCACGCCCATGCCTATCTCATTACTGATGACCAGAAGGACGGCTTGCTTTTGGCATAATGTGTCTATTTCTTTTTTGCATGCGTCCAGGCAGGCGTCTACATCGTATTTAAGATCAATAAAGAAATTGGTCAGCCACAGGGTGATGCAGTCGATGACCACGACCCGTCCGTGGCCGCTAAAGTCCAGCCGGCTGAGGTATTTCTCTTCCTCCAGGGAGGTCCAGCGATGGTCACGTTCCTGCCGGTGCCGATGAACTCTTTGGCGGAACTCGTCGTCATCCCATTTACGGGATGTAGCCACATACACGGGACTGTCGCTCCATTGCAAGGCCAGCTCCTGTGCATACCTGCTCTTGCCGCTACGGGCTCCGCCCGTGATAAATGTCAAGCTGTGGTCTTTCATATCAGTAAATTACAATTTAATATGGAGTCCGGCTGTCAGGTTGGCGCCCTGTACGCTGTAGCCGTATACTTCATAATAATTCGTCCGGTTGGTGATGTTCTTTACATCTATAAAGACGCTGCAGCCGGTGGTGGGCACCTGGTATTCGGCATAGGCGTTCCACAGCGCATAGCTGCCCAGGTTGACGGTGACCTTGTCATACGGAGGGACTGATTCATAGGCATAGTCGAAACGTTGTCCTATGACCTGCAGGCTGCTGCTGATGAACATCCCTTTAAAGGGGCGTACGCCTGCGGTGAACTCAAAATTATTCTTTGGTCTCAGCTGCAAGCCTTTGTAGGTAGTATCCTTGGTCGTCAGCTTTTGCGTGGTTTCGCCCGTGACATAGGTATAAGAGGCCTTGAAGGAAAAGATATTGTTCAGGTTGTAGTTTATCTCCGCCTCTACGCCATGGTCGTGCTGTTTGTCCCTGTTGAAATAGCCTGTATTGCCTGACACCGGATCGTATGCGAATACGATCATATTCTTTACCATCCGATCGAAATAGTCGCCGGTGATGGAGAGCTTTTCGTCCAGGAGGAACAACTGCGCGCCTCCTTCGGCCGTATTGGATTTTTCAGGTTTGAGGCCTGGGTTGGCGCCAAAGGGACCATAGAGCTCATTGACAGAGGGCGCCCTGAAGCCGGATGAAATGTTTACGAACAGCTTCAGCGTCCTGTTGACGAGGTAAGAGGGGTTAAAGCTGTAGGTAAAGTTGTGCCCGTATTTGTTGTCATGATTATAGCGTCCGCCCAGCTCCACGTTGAATCCTTTGTTCTTATAAAAAAGAGAGGCGTAAGGGCTGATGATGCTGTTGACCGTGTCCGGCTTGACGAGCGTATAGGTTTGGAAGCTGGCGCCGCCTACCAGCTGTATGTTTTGTGAGAAGTGATGGGTGACGAATGCTTCGGCGTGATGGAAACGCCCCTGGTAGGCGGAATTATACGGGTCGCCATAATCCCTCCGCGTGTAATCGTATCCGTAATAGGCATACACGGCGCCCTTGTGATATTTCAGGTTGGCCGTCACACCGGTGTTGACAAGATCGGCGGTATAAGGGATCTTTCCTCCTTCGAACGGACCGTTGGAGATGCTGCCTTTGAATTCGGAATAGCGGAAGTAAGGGGATATTTTCAGGTTGTCCGATACATTAATGCCCGTCCTTGCCTGGAAGGCCTGCATATTGTATCCGTTCTTTGGGAAGTTGCCGGAGCCGGTGGTATCCTTTGCTTCTGCGATGCCGTCCGTATTCAGGTATTGATAATTCAGATCGTATTCGAATATCTTCCCTTTTCGTGCAAAGTCGGCCGCGCCTTTCAGCGTATTGTAAGTGCCATAGGAAAGGATGGCGCTGCCTGTCGTCTGGTCGGATCCGGCTTTGCGGGTGATGATGTTGATGACGCCGGCTACTGCATTGGAGCCATAGAGCACGGACTGGCTGCCTTTCAGGATCTCCACTCTGTCGATGGTGTTCAGGGGGATCAGGCGTATATCATATTGACCTCCTACCTGAGAAGGGTCATTCAGGGGTATGCCATCCAACAGTATCAGCGTGTATTTATCGCTGGCGCCGCGGAGATAGATGGTCTTATCTTTTCCGGGATTGCTGTTGGCGCCGCTGACCATTACGCCCGTCTGTTCGTTCAATACCTGGGCGAGGTCTTTTCCTGCGCTGTGGTCGATGACCTCGCGGGGAATGATGGTGACGATCTTGCCTGTCTCGCTCAGCTTTTTAGGAGATTTGGTGGCGGTGACTACCAACTGGTCCAATTGCCGGACGGTGGTGTCGGATGTTGTCTGCGCGATCAGGGTGTTGCTGCCGGCCATTGCCAGCATGCCGAGAAAGAGATTTTTTCTGCTCATTACAGTTAATTTTTTGAATGAGCCTTCGGAAATAAATAATGAAGCGGATGACACTCCATGCCTTTCGCCCGAAAGCCTTGAATTGTGAAATTGATCTGGCAGGTCTTCTGGCTTATGCCATCTCCGGGCGACCTTCCCATCCGACGATTGGCGGACAGTGGTTAGAAGTTTGCCGGAGACTGTTGATTGGCATTTACAGCTACGGGGATAGCGCCGGACTTGCACCGGACTTCCCTTTTAATGATCCGCCTGACGGCGGACCAACCAAATTCGAGGCAAATGTAGGAAGTTTAACCTGGAAGATTTGTAAAATTTATCTGAAGGGTGAGAAGTAAATTTGTTGATGACCTGACTGTGAGTGATAATGGGGATCGGAATAAGGTGCTGGCTACTGTGGTGAAAATAGTAGATGCCTATATGACTCAGTTCCCGGATAGATGGATAGCATTCAAAGGTAGTACGGAGAGCAGGACCCGGCTTTACCGGATGGCTATTGGATTAAACCTGGAAGAGCTCTCTGTGAGATTTAATATCTTTGGTTTGGCAGGAGAAAAATGGTTGCCTTTTGCTAAGAATTTGAATGTCAGGGCATTTCTTATTACCATCAAAAAACCTTAATTTTATGGAAGAACAAGTGATTATGAAAGAACAGAAAACACCAAAAACCTGGGTTTCGAAAAGTGGAACTACCTATATCGTTAGCGATGAGCTTAATGAGAAGGACGGAGGGCCGGTGGTTGCCAGAAAACTTGCTGAGGCAAATAAGATATTGGAAGAAACAAAGGACTCTTTGCCTTTCAACATAGACAAAACTAAGAAGTAGTCTTCCTTTTATACAAGAACAACTTCCACTTCTCCTCCGCAATTCCTTCCTTGTCCATTTCTGCACGGGATAATATAAAGAACAGGTCTGACAGCCGATTGATATAGGCAGGTATGGCCGGATGTATGGTGTCTGCGCGCATCAAGGTCACCAGTCTTCGTTCGCCTCTTCTCATCTGGGTGCGTACCAGGTGGCAGAGTGAGGATATTTCATTGCCTCCCGGCAACAGAAAATAGTCGGAAGGGCTGGTCATGGCTGCTTCCAATTCGTCGATCCATGCTTCGCAGAAGGAAGCTCCGTCTTCCGGCATGGGGTTGGTATTGATCTTTTTGGCGTCGGAAGGTCTTGCCAGATGCGACATCATATCCATCATGTCCTTTTGTATCTTATGCAGCCGGGTCTGCCAGGGATGCTCCGCCCCTAATTTGACCCGCAGCAGTCCGATGCTGGAATTGACCTCATCCAGGGCGCCGATGCATTCCACCCGTATGTCGTCTTTTGGCACGCGACTGCCGCCGAAGAGACCCGTTGTACCTGTGTCGCCTTTTTTAGTGTATATCTTCATGAGAATTTGTTGTGCGTAATGATTGTAATAGGGCTGTTATGGTGGTGAAACGTTGACTATCCGACGTGCTTTTTAAGGTCCAGCCCGTGCCGTCAGCGTGTATGGAAGGCAGGCCTTCCGGTACGACTTCGAATCCTTCGCGTTGCAAGGCTCTTCTTGTCCAGAAGACGGCCGCTCCTTCGCCTGTCAGTCCGATCTTTTTCGAGCTGCCGGCATGGATATGGAAGCTGCCCGTGTTCTTATCAAAGTGAATTCCTTCCTTATCAAAGACGGCTTCGAACGTACCATTCAAAACCAGGTCTTCGGGCGCTCCTTTTTCGAGTCTCCCACCCGCCCGTTGAAGGAGCCAGACCTCATCGGCCACCTGTAAGGCAAGATCCAGCTCGTGTGTGGAAAGCAGGATGCCTTTCTGTGTCGTCCGGGCCAGCTTATGCAACAGCTGCATGATCTGGATACGGCTGGGCAGGTCCAGGTGTGCGGTGGGTTCATCCAGCATCATCAACGGCGTATCCTGCGCCAATGCCCGGGCCAGCATCACCTTTTGTCTTTCTCCATCG
>DASZWE010000561.1:0-4289 GCA_035546735.1 Puia sp. | reverse complement strand
CCCGTTGAGGGCTGGCGGGAATAGAGACGGGCTCGTCTTTCCGAGGTCCTCGAACTATAGTTGTGAATGCCAGGCCAATACAGCCTAACAAGGCTAAGGTCATCAACTTGGTCATGCCGTAAATTTACTCAATTAGTTTGACAGGACGGGCCAGCCTGCTTGTACTTTGACGGACCGGCCTACTTCCCATGCAGCTCGAGGATCTTTTTCAGGTCCTCCAATGTATTGATCTCGTCCGGCCGCTTATCCTTTCTCCAACGGGCAATGCGTGGGAAACGCAGGGCCACGCCGGATTTATGCCTGCTGCTGGCGGCAATGCCCTCAAAGGCTATTTCAAATACCAATTCCGGGCGAACGGTTCTTACCGGTCCGAACTTTTCCAGCGAATTTCTTTTTACAAATGCATCCACTTCCGCCAACTCTTTATCCGTCAAACCCGAGTAGGCTTTTGTAAAGGTCACCAACTTGTCGCCCTCCTTTACGGCAAAGGTATAATCCGTATAGAGGTTGCTTCGGCGTCCGTGGCCTTTTTGGGCATATACCATTACGGCGTCGATGACCAGTGGATCGATCTTCCATTTCCACCAGTCCCCTCTTTTACGTCCTACCTGGTAGGTAGAATCTTTTTTCTTCAGCATAACGCCTTCGCTGCCTTTGTCGCGGGAAGTTTCACGGGCGGCGGTCAGCTCTTCCCAGGTATTGAATGGGATGAAGGGGGAGAGGTGAAGCAGCGGGTGTTGTACGTTATGGATGATTTTTTCCAACTGTTGCCTTCTTTCTTTCAGGGGTCGCTCGCGCCAGTCTTCTCCCTCGTATTCCAGCAGATCGTACGCGATAAATCCTACGGGGGCTTCGGTAAGTTGCTTTTTGGTGACATTTTTCCGGCCGATGCGTGTCTGGAGGACGGCGAAGGGGAGGGGGCGAAATTTTTCGGGAAGGTCGGGACGGTGTTGCAGACCTATGATCTCGCCATCCAATACTACGCCTTCCGGTAAGTTTTGATGGAAGGCCTGGTATTCCGGCAATCGTTCCGTCATCAGCTCTTCACCCCGGCTCCATATGAAGAGCTGGTTATCCCTTTTTATAAGCTCGCCCCGTATGCCATCCCATTTCCATTCTGCCTGCCAGTCTTCGGGGTTGCCCAGGGAGGAAGGGGCGTCTTCCAGCGCATAGGCCAGGTAAAAGGGATAGGGTCTGGAGATATCGCTGCCGGCGCCGGATTCGCTGAGCAGGCTGTCAAAAGATACGGTGGAGGGGTCCCAGCTGCCGCTGATGCGGTGTGCGATGATGGAGGCGGTGGTGTCCGTCGTCCTGGCCAGCGCGTTGACGATCATCTTTTGCGAGACGCCGATCCGGAATCCGCCCGTGATCAGCTTGTTGAAGACGAATCTTTCGTCCTTATTCATGTGCGCCCAGCATTGGAGGATGAAGTCCTTTTTTACGAGGTCTTGTGCGCTGCCTAGTTCAATTAAACGTGAAAGATAATAGGAGAGGGAATTATCCTGTACGGTGTGTTCCACCTGTGTGAGCTTTGTCCATACCGGATCTTCGGCATCGGGGAGCAGCAGAGCGATGGTTTCGGCCAGATCGCCCACCGTATGGTAGCTCTCCTCGAAGAGCCAGGAAGGGATATTTGTCATTTCAAGGCTCCATACGGCCAGCTGTGTAGCGTTCACTGTTCTTTTGGGTTTGCGTCCGCTGAACAGGGCGATGACCCAGACCTTGTCCTTGTCGGCGGCGGCGGTGAAGAATTGGATCAGCGCGTCCAGCTTATCGTTGGTTTTTGTGCTGGTGCCTAAGAGCACGACGAGTTCGGAAAAGAGGGTCATGCCGTTCATTGCTCTTCACCTCCTTCTTCGTCCACCGCTGTTGCGGGAGCGTCTTCTTCCTCAGCTGCTAATGCGGGAGCGCCTTCTTCGTCCTCTCCATACTCTGTCTTTACTTCCGCGGCCTGTATGTCCAGCTCATTCAAATACCGGCTTAGCGCCGCCTGAAATCCGTGCGTGACAAATACTTTTTCCGCACCTGTCGCCCTGATGGCTGACAGCAGTCCTTTCCAGTCGGCATGATCGCTCAATGCATAGCCTGCATCCGCATTGCGGCGGCGTACATTTCCCCGTACCTGCATCCATCCGCTGCATACGCCTACTTCGAAGGGTTGGAACCGTCGTATCCAGGGGGACTGTTCCGCGCCGGAGGGGGCAATGACCACGCTGTTCTTAAACGTTTCTTTTGGTGCATCGAGATGAACTTTTTGTACAGTGGGCAGGTCGATGCCTGCCTCCAGCAGCGTCTGATGTACATTCCATACAGCTCCATGCAGGAAGATGTTATCGGTGACGGCGGCGAGGGCGGGCAGGATGCGTTGCGCCTTGCCCAGACTGTAGGCTATCAGGACGGAGGTCTTACCTTCCGACTGGTGTTTCCGCACCCAGTTTTGCATGTCTGTGAAGATGGTATTTTGCGGTCGCCAGTTATAGATGGGGAGACCAAAGGTGGATTCGGTGATAAAGGTATGACAGGTAATGGGTTCAAACGCTCCGCTGATGCCGTCGTTCTCCGTTTTGTAATCTCCGCTGACCACCCAGACCTCACCCTGGTATTCTATCCTTATTTGCGAGGAGCCGATGATATGACCGGCAGGGTGCAGGGAAACGCGCACACCATTGATCAGGACGGGTTCGTTCCATTCTACGGACTGATAGACGTTATCACCCAGGCGAAGCTTCAATAATGGGAGGGTGAGTGTATGACAGAGATAGGAGCCACTACCGGGCCGGGCGTGATCGCTATGGGCATGGGTAATGATGGCCTTGTCTACCGGCCGCCAGGGGTCGATGTAGAAATTGCCCTGCGGGCAATAGAGCCCGCGATCTGTGAATTCGATGAGCATGATTGTGCGGGGAACTTAGATCCCTGAAGCCACCTGCAAATAACAGGCCGGGGTGGGGATGGTTTAGCCTAATACACACCTGTCACGTTGCCGTCTACCTTCTTGATAAAGTACAGCTTCTTGTTCTCGAAATAGTCCAGCGTCATATTCTGTCTGTTGAGGAATACGGGCTGGATATCGAAGTCGGTGAAGACCTTGTACTTCTTATCTCCTACGTTGCCGCCGAGACTCTTACCGCCCACGTGCAGCAGCTGTTTGGAAAACCGGTAGGTCGTCTCATAGCCACGGAAGACCATATCGCTGGGCCGGGAATAGAATTTTGCCTTGAAATACTGTTGTATGGACCGGACGAGGTTATCGGTGGGATTGATATAGAACGGCGTCGAATAGATGATCTCTTCGCCTTTGAACTCGGGTTTGGAGAAGTCGATATTGTCCCAGGTAGGCATCCCTATTACCAGTGTCGCATAGGTCTGATCGACGGAGGCCAGCGACTGGCAAAGCATTCTGCCGAAATTCTCATCGAGACTGCCTGCTATGCATACCGTCTGGGTAGTGCTGTCCAGGTAGGGAGTCAATGCGGTGGCGTCCAAAGCATCGTCCAGCGTGACATATTTTATCTTCAGCGGAACGGAATTGGTTGTCCTGGTGATGTCATCGAAATAAGCTTTCAGCCTGTCTTCTTGGGCTCCTTTTTTCCGGAACAGGACGATGGGCTTGGTGGGATAGTTGCGTTGTATGAACCGGTAGATGCCTTCACAATGTGTCCGCAGGGTGCTGTTGAGAATGATAAACTCCGGGTTGTTGGTAATACCTCCGTCGTTAGGAAAGTTCACATTGATAAAAGGTATGTTCAGCCGGGCTCCGGCCGCTGCCAGCTGCTGCATTTCGCCGGATGAGACGACCTCTCCGATGATCAGCTCTGTCCCCTGGAACTCGGGGCTCTGTAGTACCTGCGTGATGGACTGTGTGGCGGATCGTGTGTCATAGACATGGACGTCCAGGCGGGCGTTTTCTTTTTGCAGCGAATCCAGCGCCAGCTGTGTTCCTTCATAGAATTCGAGTCCGGGATTGATGAATTTTGGAAAGCTTTTGTCGTAGCGGTAATTATTCAATGCATCAAAGGCGGAATCCAGGTAGAGGGGAAGGAAGATCGCCAGTTTGTGACGGTCCGTGCTATCCTTTGGATGATTCAACGTATCGATAATGCTATGCGTCGTGTCGACCTGTGCACGAAGGGTAGTGCCCTGCAATATGCATAACAGGAGATATATGGAGGTAGCTTTCATCTGAATATATATGGTGCCGTCCTATGCGGCTCCGGTGTCATTATTCCCACTCGATGGTGGCGGGCGGCTTGCTGCTGATGTCGTATACTACCCTGTTGATCCCCTTT
>DASZWE010000560.1:0-4298 GCA_035546735.1 Puia sp. | reverse complement strand
AAAAGGGAGCGTTGAAATGGATGTAAGTCCGCAACATACAGATAATAAACCTTTTCCAGGGGAAGTGCATCCCACGGCGGGGGGAGGGATCCTTGTGACCAAGCTGGACGAGGTGATCAATTGGGCCCGCTCGAATTCGCTGTGGCCGCTGGTGTTTGGCACGTCCTGCTGCGCCATCGAGATGATGTCCACGGCAGCTGCCAAATATGACTGGTCACGTTTTGGGTTTGAAGTGGCAAGGGCCACTCCGAGACAGGCGGATGTGATCATCATTGCGGGGACCATCGTCAACAAGATGGCCCCTGTGCTGAAAAGGCTATATGATCAGATGGCCGACCCGAAGTATGTGATAGCCATGGGCGCGTGCGCTACGAGCGGAGGGCCTTTCTTCTACAACACCTATTCGGTGGTAAAAGGTGCGGATCATGTGATCCCGGTGGATGTCTATGTGGCGGGATGTCCGCCCCGCCCGGAAGCGCTGCTGCATGCATTGATCGCCTTACAGGAAAAAATAAAGAATGGCGCTTCATGAACAAGGAAGAACTAAAAATAAGATTGGCGGAACTGCATCCTTCGGCGGCATTCGAGGAGGGAGGGGAATGGACTACGGTGAACATCGACGTGGCGGAGTGGGAAGGGTTTGCGCGGGAGATGCGGACGACCGCGGGGCTTGATCTCGACTATTTGTTTTGTGTGACGGCTGTCGACTGGAAGACACATTTTACGATGGTATATCATCTGACATCGACCCTTCATCGGCATGTGCTGGTGGTGAAGGTGAAGCTGGATCGCGAGCAGCCGGTGATACGAACGGTGTCGGATATCTGGCGTACAGCGGAATTCCATGAGCGGGAGGCGTTCGACCTGTTCGGCGTGGTGTTCACGGGTCATCCTGATCTGCGGAGGCTGTTCATGACGGATGAATGGAAGGGGTGGCCCTTAAGGAAAGATTATGAAGATCCTGTCAATATGATCAAATTATAACATGATTGAAGAAGTAGGCACGACCGAACAGGGGGACCTGGTGATCAACATAGGGCCCCAGCATCCATCCACCCATGGCGTGCTGCATCTTGTCATTACTCTCAGCGGGGAAACGATCAAAAAGGTAGAGCCTCATCTGGGGTATATTCATCGCAGCATCGAGAAGATGTGCGAGAGCCTGTCTTACCGGCAATTTATTTATGTGACCAGCCGGATGGATTATCTCTCTTCCCATATCAACAATCATGGCTGCGCCTTATGCGTGGAAAAGGGGATGCAGATAGAAGTGCCTGCCCGGGCCAGGGTGATCCGGGTCCTGATGGATGAGCTGACGCGACTGGCCTCCCATCAGTTGTGGTGGGGAGCGATGGCCATGGATGTAGGGGCGCTTACGCCCTTTTTCCATGCATTCCGGGAGCGGGAGTCGATCAACGATATTATGGAAGAGACCTGTGGGGCCCGATTGACCATGAATTATATGGTGCCCGGGGGAGTGATGGCGGACATACATCCTAATTTTCAAAAGCGGGTGAAGGAGTTCATCGCCTTTTTCCGTGGCAAGATCGATGAATACGATGAACTGGTGACGGGAAATGTTATCTTTAAGAGCAGGATGAAAGGGGTTGGGTATCTTTCTCCGGAGAGCGCTGTTTCCTATGGCTGCACGGGTCCTACGGCCAGGGGCAGCGGCGTAAGCTGTGATGTGCGGAAGCTGTATCCGTATGAGGTGTATGGGCAGCTGCAGTTTGAAGAGGTGAGGGAGTCCGGGGGCGATTGCTTTGCGCGGTATATGGTGCGTATGCAGGAAATGCGCCAATCCATTTCCATTATAGAGCAACTGATCGATAATATCCCGGAAGGGGAGTTCCAGGCGAAGACGAAGGCTGTGCTGAAGCTGCCGAAGGGAGAGTTTTATTCCAGGGTGGAGACGGCGCGGGGTGAGTTCGGGGTGTATATTATCAGCGAGGGCGCAACGACGCCGTACCGGATAAAATTCCGGAGTCCGGGGTTCTCGAATCTCTCGGCGCTGGATCATATGGCGAGGGGACATAAGATCGGGGACCTGGTGGCGATCATGGGGACGCTGGACCTGGTGATACCGGATATAGACAGGTGAGGCCCGGGCCCTCCGGCCGGGGAGCGGGGTGAACGTGATAACGATATGCTAAGCATAGAAAATATAACCCATTCCATCGATGCGTGGCTGAACAGGACGTTCAGTCCGACTGTGGCGCTTTTGCTGGAGTCGCTGATCGTGGGGCTATGTGTGATCGGCCTGTTTGCATTGCTGGGGCTGATCCTGGTGCTGATGGAGAGAAAGGTTTCGGCCTATATGCAGATACGGCTGGGGCCCAACCGCGTGGGGCCGGGCGGCACCTTACAGACGGTGGCGGATACCCTGAAGCTGGCGATGAAGGAGGGGCTGACGCCGGATGGGGCGGATAAGTTCCTGTTCAACCTGGCGCCTTTTTTAGTCATCGTCGTTGCCATGCTGATACTCGCACCCGTGGCCTTTGCCAAGGGGACCCAGATCTGGGATATCAATATCGGGGTATTATATATAACGGCTATATCCTCTCTTTCCGTAATCGGCATCCTGATGGCGGGCTGGGCCAGCAATAACAAATATTCCCTGCTGGGCGCCATGCGCAGCGGCGCGCAGATCGTCAGCTATGAATTGTCCGCGGGGATGTCCGTCATCTCCATCGTAGTGCTCACGGGCAGTCTGCGCATTTCGGATATCATCGCCTCGCAGCAGGATGGCTGGTGGCTCTTCAAGGGGCATGTCCCGGCCGTGATATCCTTTATCATTTTTATCATTGCCGTTACGGCGGAGACCAACCGGGCGCCTTTCGATCTGGCGGAGGCGGAGTCGGAGCTGACGGCAGGATTCCATACGGAGTATTCGGGGATGAAGTTTGCGCTTTTCTTCCTGGCGGAGTATGTGAACATTTTTATCGTGTGCGCGATAGCCGCCACGTTGTTCCTGGGTGGCTGGATGCCGCTGCATATCGGCCATTGGGCGGGGTTCAACCGGGTGATGGATTATATCCCGTCGTCGCTGTGGTTTATGGGGAAGACCTTTTTCCTCATCTTTGTGATCATGTGGTTCCGCTGGACTTTCCCGCGACTACGCGTCGACCAGCTGTTGAACCTGGAGTGGAAGTATTTATTGCCGCTGAGCATGGTGAATCTGCTGTTGATGACGTTGGTCGCCATCGAGGGATGGCATTTTTAATATGGGGCTCTGCCCTGACAAATGGTGATATGTTCTTGAAGAAATATATATCGGATGTGGTTGGCGCGGTGCGATCCTTGTTGAAGGGAATGCGCCTGACGGGCTATTATTTCACCCATCATAAGGAGATCATCACCCAGCAGTACCCGGACAACAGGGAGGAGATGAAGTTGCCGGAGCGGTTTCGGGGGGAGGTGGTCATGCCGCACGATGAGAAGAATGAGCATGCCTGCACGGGCTGTACGGCCTGTGAGCTGGCCTGCCCCAACGGGACTATCAAGATCATTACCAAGTTCGACATCACGCCGGAGGGCAAGAAGAAAAAGGCGCTGGATACTTTTATCTATCATCTGGAGCTTTGTACGATGTGTAATCTATGTATCGAGGCCTGTCCAACGGATGCCATCAAGATGGCGCAGAATTTTGAGCACAGTGTGTATGACCGCAGCCAGCTGACAAAAAAATTAAATAAACCGGGTTCTAAAATCAGAGAGGGCGTTGAATAATGAGCGCGTCTGCCGTCATTTTTTATATACTTTCCTTTTTTATCCTGGCTACCGGCCTGCTGGCGGTGACTTCCCGGAAAATATTCCGTTCGGCCATCTGGCTATTGTTCTCGCTCACGGGGATTGCGGGACTGTATTTCTGGCTGCAGATGGAGTTTATTGCGGCGGTGCAGATCGTGGTTTATGTGGGTGGGATCGTTGTGCTGATCATCTTTTCCATTTTTCTTACGCAGCAATCGGGCAGGGACCTGCCGGCGCCGGTGCGCAGCAGGGCCATATTTTCCGTTCTGGCTGTTTGTATAGGGTTTGTGCTGACCTGTCTGCTGGTGCGGGGGTATGCGTTTGGGGGCGCGGCTGTTGCGGGGAACGGGTCCATTGCGAGGACCGGGCAGACTGTTGCGAGGGGGGGACCTATTGCGAGGACCGGACAGACTGCTGCGGGGACCGGGCAGGCTGTTGCGCGTGCGGTGCTACCTGGTGGAGCGGGCGGGGCGGGAGTAGACGCCAGTGTGGGTAATATCGGGGCGCAAATGCTCAGCACTTCGGAGCATGGGTATGTGTTGCCGTTC
>DASZWE010000559.1:0-8550 GCA_035546735.1 Puia sp. | reverse complement strand
CATGGCGGCAGGATGGGTGCCGGTGAATTTTACGAGGCTGTCGATGGAGGAGTAATCGAACTCTTTTGTCTGGTTGACGGAGATATCCCTGGCATGTCTGTCGCTGTTATAAAGCTTTTCAAAGTCCAGGTGTTTTTGCAGCTGGTGTGTCGGATGACGGACCCAGCCATAATGATAGATATAGGCGTCGATGGGTTTGACCTGCAGTTTGCGCGAATTCTTCCGAAAGCCCTGGGCATCCCGGTAGGATCGTATGGACCTGTCATTCCGGATGATGCGTATCTCATGGCTGTACCAGCGGCGGGAGTCGCCCAGATAGTCATAGCTTCCGTAGAAATGCCTGTATTTGAACAGCAGGCCCTCCACGCGGGTGTCGTCCTTATATTGCTCCATACTCCGCCGGATGATGGGGTAATCGTCCTCGTGAAGAACTTCGTCACCCTGCAGGTAGATACACCAGTCGGCGTCTGCCGGAACCTTGTCGAAGGCCTTGTCCGTCTCGACGGCCAGCACTCTTCCCCCTTCCAGGAGCGAATCATCCCATATGGTGTGATAGATCTTTATTTTCGGGGAGTCGATGGAACGGATCAACCCTTCGGTATCGTCCTCGGAGTTGCCGATGCTGACAATCACCTCGTCGCATAAAGGGAGAAGGCTGTGTATGGATGCTTCGACAGGATAGTTGTATTTTATGGCATTTCGAATAAATAAAAAGCCAGCTACTTTCATGAGATCTGGGTGTTTTAGGTTCAGGTCAGCAGGAATCCCGGCAGTTGTGCCATATGCTTTTCAGATAGCGGGTTCTCTTTTTCAAAGATCCCAAAAAAACTGGAACCGCTGCCTGTCATGGAAGCGAAGATGGCACCCGCCTCGTATAAAGTTTCTTTAATTTTTTTTAGTTCAGGATAGGAGCGCAGTACGGGCGCCTCGAAATCATTTATCAGCTGATCTTTCCACGCGGACACGGGCTCTTTGATGATGTCCTTTATGGAGCCGCCTTTGTCGGAAGGCGTGACTTGAGAAAAGGCCCATGCCGTGCCGATGTGTACGCCGGGATTGACCAGGGCCAGTCTGTAAGAAGAAAGGTCCAGGTCGATGGGTTGGAGCTCTTCACCCCGTCCTCCGCCCAGACAAGGTTTATTCAGGATAAAAAAGGGACAATCGCTGCCCAGTTGTGCGGCATAGGCCATAAGGCGTTCTACGGACAGCCCCAGCCGGAACTGTTTATTCAGCAGGACCAGCATAAAAGCGCCGTCGGCTGATCCGCCACCCAGGCCTGCTCCCATGGGAATATGCTTATGCAGATGGATAAGAACGGGCGGCAGCCCGGGGAAGTCTTTTTTTAACAGATGCCAGGCCTTGAGGCAGAGATTGGCGGAGGGATCACCCGGTATGGCCACCCCGGTGGCCGTGAAGGTCAGCTCCTCACTGCGGATGGTCTCCAGGGCGTCTTTTACCGGCAGGGGATAAAATACTGTTTCCAGCTGGTGATAGCCGTCGTCGCGGCGACGTAATATCCTCAGTCCAAGATTGATCTTGCAGTTGGGAAAAGATAACATACTATCTTGCCTTGCGGCGGCTGTTGATCTCATCGCGGATTGCGATGGCCCGGATATAATCTTCTTGTTCCAGCACTTCGTTCAGCAGCTTGCCCAGTTCTTCGATGGTCATTATTTTCAGATCCTCCCGGGTGCCGCCTTCGGGACTGCTGGAGGTGGTTGCGGTGACCCCTGTTTTTTTCTTTTTGGAAGAGCTGTCTTCCATGAGGATCCCCGCGCTGTCAAGGATATGCTCATACGTGTATATGGGGCATCCAAAACGGACGGCCAGGGCAAGCGCGTCGGAGGTCCTCGAATCTATTTCCACGGTATCGTGTTCGCTGACACAGACGAGCTTGGAGTAGAAGATACCTTCTTGTAAGTCGCAGATAATGATCTCCTGCAGGTCGATAGTGAAGGCGCTCATGAAATTTTTCATCAGGTCGTGTGTGAGCGGGCGGCTGGGGTGCATTTTTTCCAATGCCACAGCAATTGCCTGGGCTTCGAAACCGCCGATGACAATGGGTAGGCGTCTCAGACCGTTGACTTCTCCCAACACAACAGCATAGGAGTGGGTTTGCGTTATGCTATGCGATAGGGCCACTATTTCCAGTTCTATCTTCTTCATAAATAATTCACGAAACTAAGGGATTTTATCCAAAAAAAAACCTATCCGGGGAGATGGACCCAGGCTAAAGCCCCCCGGGAACACGGTACGGTCCTGAGGGGCGGGGCTATAATATGACCGCTAAAGTCTGTCCTTTGAACGATCCCCTTCCAGGGTTCCCGGATTGACTATAAGTGTATTATTTACGCTATGCCTTTTAGCTTCTTCACGGCCTGGATCAACTTCGGGACCACTTCGAAGGCATCCCCAACGATGCCGTAGTCGGCGGCTTTGAAGAAGGGCGCTTCCGGGTCTTTGTTGATAACAGCAATAACCTTGCTACGGTTCACTCCGGCCAAATGTTGAATAGCGCCGGAAATGCCGATGGCGATATAGAGGTTGGGGGCGATGGCGATACCTGTCTGTCCCACGTGCTCATTATGAGGCCGCCAGTGTGCGTCGGCCACCGGCCTGCTACAAGCAGTAGCGGCGCCCAGCAGCTTCGCCAGCTCTTCGATCATGCCCCAGTTTTCCGGGCCTTTGAGTCCGCGGCCTCCGCTGACGACGATCTCGGCTTCCGTCAACGGCACCTGACCAGCGGCCTGGGTGGCCGAGACTACCTTTACTTTGGGAGTACCCGCCTGTACGTTCAGTGCGGCGACCTCTGCCTGTCCTTCTCCCGCCTTGGCGGCATAGGAGTTGGGGTTCAGGGACACGATCTTAATGGGAGAGTTTAACGATATATTGGCAAATGCCTTGCCAGAGAAAACATTCTTTTTTACCACAAAGCCATTGGAGGTATCGGGGAGGGCTACCGCGCCCGAGACCAATCCGGCTTTCAGGCGAACGGCTACCCGGGGGGCCACGGCTTTTCCGCTGAGGTTATTGGAGAAAACGAGGACATCGGCTCCTGTGGCTGTAGCGGCTTCTGCAATGATCCTGGCATATAACTGGGCATCCAGGTGGTTGAGGCCTTCCTGGGCCAGCTGGTGTATCTTTTTGACCCCATACCTGCCCAATGCTGCCAGATCTTCAGTGACCGTGCCCAAAATAATGCCTTCGGCCGTGGTACCCAGCTGACCGGCGACGGCGGCGCCATAGCTCAATGCTTCCAGCGAAGCTTTTTTTACATGACCTTCGGAATGATCTATAAAGACTAATACTGACATGGTTTTGTTTTTTGGATAGATGTAATGTCTGAGACCTTCGACGGACCTGCGGTTCGTCCCACCGGTGATCAGAATGCCTTTGCCTCTTCGTGCAGGAGCCGGATCAATTCCTCCGGGTTGTCCGCCGATACCAGCTTGACGCCGGCCTTGGCGGGAGGCAGCTCGAACGATACCACGCTGGTGAGCGGCTCTACTGCTGCGGGCTCTACCACCTTGAGAGGTTTGGTCCGGGCGCCCATGATCCCTTTCATGTTCGGGATGCGTTGTTCGGCGACGCCTTTCTGGCAGCTGACGACCAGTGGCAGACTGACACTATCCGTCTCCTCGCCGCCTTCTATCTCCCGGACAACAGTAGCCGTTGTTCCTTCCAGGTCGAACTTAGTAGCCAGGGATATATAAGGCAGGTCCAGCAGCTCGGCTACCATGCCCCCGATGGAGGAGCCATTGTAGTCGATGGTCTCTTTACCGGTGAAGATAAGGTCATAGCTTCCGTCTTTTGCGATAGCGGCGATCTGGCTGGCAATATAGAAACTGTCGTGGCTGTCCGCGTTGACGCGAATGGCTTCATCGCCACCCAGCGCAAGGGCCTTGCGAATGATGGGTTCCGCATCTGCAGCGCCCACCGTAATAAGATGCAGCACAGTGGAAGGATCTTTTTCCTTTAGCTCTATTGCCCGCACCAGCGCATACCATTCATCGTAGGGGTTGATGATCCATTGGACTCCGTCTGTTGCGAATTTCGTATTGTTCTGCGTGAAAGCTATCTTCGCCGTGGTATCCGGCGTCTTGCTGATACAGACTAATATCTTCATTATGCCGAAAGAATTTAAAGTGAGCGATAAAGTTGTTTATGCAACTAAAACAAAGATAAACTTTATAAAGATAATTCCCAATAATTGAAAAAAAAATTTGTGGGGCATGGATAGGATAGAGAAGCTGAAAGAGTTCCTGCGGGCTGATCCGCATGATGCGTTCGTGAAGCATGCGCTTGCGCTCGAATACAGCAAGCTGGGGGAGTATGATGCAGCCAGGAGGTTATGGGAAGAGGTGTTGGAAAGAGATCCTGCGTATGTAGGGTCGTATTATCACTTAGGAAAATTACTTGAGCAGATGGGTGAGAAGGAGCCGGCCATGCAATGGTATCGGAAGGGAATGGAGGAGGCGCGGCGGGCGGGAGAGATGCGTACCTATAATGAATTGCAGGCGGCCTATGAGGACCTGGCGGATTAACTAAAAATCATCGGATGGAATTGATAAAGCAGTTTGAGGAGTTTGTGGAAAAGGAAGGGCTTTTTGGTCCGAAGGAGACCTTGTTGCTGGCTGTCAGCGGAGGTATGGACTCGGCGGTGTTGTGCGAGCTTTGTCATCAGATGGGATATCACTTTGTGATGGCGCATGCCAATTTTCAGCTGCGGGGAGAAGAGAGCAGGCGGGATGAGGCATTTGTCCGGGAGCTTGGTGTTCGATACGGTAAGGAGGTTGTCGTTAAAAACTTCGATACGGAGCGGTATGCGGCGGAGCGGCGATGTTCGATACAGGTAGCGGCACGTGAGCTGCGTTACAGCTGGTTTGAGGAAGTGCGTCCGGGCGGGGTGATAGTCACTGCCCATCATCTGGATGACAATGTGGAGACCCTGCTGATGAATTTTTTTAAGGGCACGGGTATTGCGGGGCTGAGAGCGATGTTGCCCCGGCAGGGCCATCTGGTGCGGCCGTTGTTGTTTGCCACGCGGGAGATGCTGGAGCAATTTGCTGCACAGCGGCAATTGGCGTGGGTGGAGGACAGCTCCAATGCCTCTGATAAATATACCCGGAATTATTTCCGGCATCAGCTGATACCGTTGCTGACATCGGTGTATCCCGGGGTGACGCAGCATCTGGGAGATAATATCGGGCGGTTCAGGGACATCGAGGTGCTATACCGGCAGGCGGTAGATCTGCATAAAACGAAGCTATTGCAGCAGAAAGGGGAGGAGGTGCATATCCCCGTGATGAAGCTGCAGAAGTCCCGGCCGTTGACGACGCTGGTCTATGAGATCATCCATCCGTTCGGGTTTTCGTCCCGGCAGGTGGATGCAGTGATAGATCTGTTGAGCAGCGGGTCCGGCAAATATGTTCTTTCGGCGGGTCATCGCATTTTAAAGGATCGTAACTGGCTGATCATCTCTCCACTGGGAAATGTTCCTGCGGACAATGTGTTGATCGAATCCGCGGAGGGGAAGGTGGCATATGAAGGAGGGGAATTGCAGCTGCAGCTTTTGTCCGGCGCAGAGCCTTCGCCGGAGCCGTCGGTGGCATGGCTGGATGCGTCGGCTATTCAGTTCCCGCTGTTGCTGCGTAAGTGGCGTCCCGGCGATTACTTCTATCCCTTGGGTATGCGAAAGAAAAAGAAGCTGGCGCGTTTTTTCATCGACAATAAGCTTTCTCTTATCCAGAAGGAGAAGATCTGGGTGCTGGAGATGAATAAGAAGATCATCTGGGTGGTCGGTATGAGGATCGACGACAGATTCCGGCTGGACCAGGATACCCGCCAGGCGTTAAAGATCAGCTGGCGCCCATAGGAGGCTGGTGAGCCCACAAGGGCCGATGTCCCTGGCTGGCGCGTTAGAAGTGCGGATGCTGCATCTCGTTGACGAAGGTGCCGATGACCCCAGGGCGCAGTGCGACGGTGAACAAGATACCGTAGACGGCTCCCCAAAGATGGGCGTCGTGGTTGACGTTATCCCCTCCTTTTTTTCCCATATAGACGGTGTAGACCATGAACAGACCCGCGTAGACAATAGACGGCATCGGAATACCATAAAGATAGAGCCTTTCCCAGGGACGAAGGAGGATAACGGCAAAGAGAATGGCGCATACGCCTCCTGAAGCGCCCAGGCTGCGATAGTTGTAGTCATCCTTCCTTTTGAGATAGGACGGGATATTGGCCACGATGACGGCGCTGACGTATAATATAGGGTACCAATAGGACTGCAATCCCAATAGTCCTCCATAGTAAGCTTCTATAGCGCGACCGAAGAAAAACAAGGTGATCATATTGAACAGCAGGTGGAGGAAGTCGACGTGGATAAGACCACAGGTGAAGAATCGATAGTACTGGTGGCGTATATTGATCGCCGGGGGCCAGAATATCAGGTCATCCATGATGCGCGGGTTATTAAAGGCGGTAATGGATATCAGAACGGTAAGGATTAAGATACTATAAGTAACAGTGAACGTGAACATTGAGATTTTTTTTAAAGATAGCACTTTCTGATGACTACTCTTAGTAACAGACTATTTTAGTTTTATATATGATGATATTTCTCATTGCGTTGAATGGTGCAGGCGCGGTAAAGCTGTTCGGCCAGCACGAGGCGTACCAGCTGATGGGGCAGTGTCAGTTGGGAGAGGGACCATTTGTAATTGGCTCTTTGCAGTACCTGTTCGTCTAACCCGTAGGCGCCTCCGATGAGAAAGATGAGGTTGCGGGTGCTGTCGTTGGCGCGCGCCTGGATGAACCGGGCCAGTCCTTCGGAGCTCATTTGTTTGCCTTTTTCATCCAGGGCTATGAGGTAGTCGTCCTTTTCCAGCGCTTCGAGTATCATTTCGCCTTCCTTTTTTTTAAGGTCGGACATGGTGAAGGTGGCTGCATTGCGGGGAGGGGAAAGGATCGTCCATTCCACGGGGTAATAGCGGCTGATGCGGCGGGTGAAGTCATCCACTCCAGCCTTTACATATGCTTCGTGGTCCTTACCGACGGACCAGAGTTGTAGCTTCATTACATTTTACATTTTACAATCGGTGCACGGCGTAGTCCGGATGTTTGGGATTTACGACGAGCTCCTGTCGGAGGGGATCGATGAGTACATCCATGGCTTCCATTGGGATGCATCCCAATAAAGGTTCCGCGTCACCCGGAAGGACAATGGCATCACAGCTTGCTTGTCTGTTCTGGAACCGGATGTCCACCGGTCCAACCACAAGATATTGGGCTGTTTTCCCGTCGGCCAGCTGAAAACGTCTATTCTCCATTACCGGCAATTGCAGGTATTCCTGGATATTCTCATTGATGCACAGGAATATAGCGCCTGTGTCCGCCAGTGCCGTAATCCTGATCTTTTTTATCTCGTCCATGTCCAGATTTCCCCGGCGTACATTGAGCAGATCCTCGCCACTGACTAATTCAATTTCTGCGTGTACTTGTCCCATAAATTTATACACCGGGAATGGCTTGTCCGAAAATTAACCCATCCCCGGTGCAGGTTTAATGATGGGCCTTCGGCCTGCGGAACTCTGTTCCGCAAGGGTTAAGTTTAAGAGTGCGAAGTTATCAAATAGACCTATCCGCCTGAGAAAAACATTTCCCCGAATTAAACCAGTTTAATTTCCTGTGAAAGTCAGGGCGGGCGCCTCACACATACTCCGGCAATGCAAAAGAAAAAGTGCTGCCCTTACCCAGCTCGCTTCCGATGCGCAACGCGCTATTATTACGGGAGAGGAATTCCTTACAAAGCATGAGCCCAAGACCCGTACCCGACTCGCCGGCGGTACCTTTGGTGGTATAGAAAGTATGCTGATTGATCTTTTCCAGCGTCTCCTCATCCATGCCGCTGCCCGTATCCTTTACCGTGACATCGATGCAGGTGGCAGCAGGAACGGCTTTTTGTGCAGCGAGCGTGATCGTGCCATTGGAGGGAGTATACTTGATGGCATTGGAAAGAAGATTGCGGATCACCAGATGTATCATGTCCTTGTCGGCGTATGCGCAGAGGGTTTCATCCACCTGCAGCGCCACTTTTATATCCTTGGCCCTGGCTTGCAGCTGGAGGAGACGGGCCACTTCATAGATCAGCGCGGAGATATCCAGCGGCTGCGGCTTTACCGTATCGGCTTCCATCTGGCTGCGGGCCCAGAGCAGGAGGTTCTCCATCAGGCTGCTGGTATAGGTGAGCTCGTTGACCACTTCGGGCACCATTTCCTTGATCTCAGTGGCGGGCAGGTCCTGCTCCTGCATATTGCGGAAGAGGTTGCGGAGCGCATAGATGGGGGACTTCAGGTCATGGGCGATGACGGAAAACAGCTTGTTCTTCACCGCGTTGAGCTCAGTGAGCTCTTCCGTCTGGCGTTTGAGCAGACGTTCGCTGGTGGCGATGGCTTCTTTTTGTTCAAGTATGCTGTGCTGGTAGCCGGTATTCTCCCGCTTGATCAGGAAGAGGCCGTAGAATATAAAGGCGAGGGCCAGCAGCTGGTTGAA
>DASZWE010000558.1:0-7608 GCA_035546735.1 Puia sp. | reverse complement strand
CGAGGATGAGGCGAAGAAGGTGAAGCGTGCATTTAACAGACAATTCCTGGTGAAAGATCATTATTCCAATAGTACGGTGACGGCCAATCTGCTGCCGTTGTATTTCGGGATGGTCCCGGAGGCTAAGCGGTCTCAGGTGTTCGACCATATCGTTCGAAAAATAGAGGAGAACAAGGATCATATCAGTACCGGGGTGATCGGTACGCAATGGCTGATGCGGGGTTTGACGAAGTATGGCCGGCCGGATCTGGCGTGGCGGATCGCTACCAACAAGGACTATCCAAGCTGGGGTTATATGGTAGAGCATGGCGCCACTACCATTTGGGAGCTGTGGAATGGCAATACTGCCAATCCGGCGATGAATTCACAGAACCATGTGATGCTGCTGGGGGACCTGATCGCATGGTGTTTCCAGGATCTGGGCGGGATTGCTCCCGGGGCGCCGGGTTTTAAACGGATACGGATGCAGCCTGTGTTCCCCGAGGGATTGAATTCGGTGCAGGCGAGCTATCAGACTCCCTATGGAGAGGTTGGCAGTCGATGGATAAAAAAGAATGGGGTGCTGGCATGGGATATTTCGGTGCCTCCGAATGCGGAGGCCGAGGTGCATTTGCCGGATGGGAAGGTGGAGGTGATCGGGGCGGGAAATTATCATTTTGAGGCAAAAATAAAATAGAGCGTATGAGATCATATTTTAGTCTATTGGTTGGGGTCCTGCTGACTTGTGTAGTACATGGCCAGGACACGGCCAGGGCGGAGAGTTGGGTAAAGTCGCTGAACCTGGATGATGCCGGGAAAGAACAGCGTGTTACGGCCGTGATCACCACGCACCTCGAGGCTGTACGGGATTGGAATAACACGCATCCCTATACGGAGGTGCCTGCGGGTATCGATCCTGCTACGGGCAGGCCGCTGAGCAATATGGACCGGCAGATCATCGTAAATTCTTCCATGCCCAGGACCGTGCATGAAGACCTGATGAACGGACTGAGGAAGGACCTGACGGAGGAACAGGTGGATGCGGTGCTGGATAAGTATACTATCGGCAAGGTGGCGTTTACCATGGCCGGGTATAGAGCTATTGTGCCGGATCTGACGCCGCAGGAGGAGAAGACCATTCTTTCCAACCTGGAGCAGGCGCGGGAGCAGGCTGTGGATTTTAAGAGCATGAAGCAGATATCGGCCATTTTCGAGATCTATAAGACCAGGTGCGAGCAATATCTGAATTCCAACGGCCGGAACTGGCATGCGTTGTTCAAGGCATATGTGGATGCGCAGAAAGCGAAGAAAGCTGCGACCGGGGCGGGGCAGGACCATCTGCCGGTGGTGGCCTCCCAGTTCATCTACGAGCAGGCTCCTTTTCCGGAGTGTCATGCATCGACCATTGCGGAGACGCCGAAGGGGCTGGTGGCGGCCTGGTTCGGGGGAACGAAGGAGCGGAACCCGGATGTCTGTATCTATGTCAGCAGGAAGGACAAGGGACATCCTGTGTGGACGGTGCCTGTGAATGTGGCCAATGGGATCGTGAATGATACGTTGCGTTATGCATGCTGGAATCCTGTGCTTTTTCAGATACCTGGTGGCGACCTGCTGTTGTTTTATAAGATCGGGCCCAGTCCTGCGAAGTGGAAGGGATGGCTGTTGCGAAGCGCCGATGGAGGTATTTCGTGGGGGAAGCCGGAGGCATTGCCGGAGGGATTTTTGGGACCTATCAAGAACAAGCCTGTCCTTTTGAAGGATGGGACGCTGATCTGTCCAACGAGCACGGAGGGACATGGCTGGAAGGTGCATTTCGAGCTGACGCGGGATTGGGGAAAGCATTGGACACAGACGGCGCCGCCCGTGTCCGTGGGAACGGAGCAGGCGGATGTTACGGGAGAGGGGTTACAAACCACTTTTCAGGCCATACAACCCAGCATACTTTTTCACAAGGATGGCAGTCTGCAGGCTTTGTGCCGGAGCCAGAACAGGGCGATACTGGAAACCTGGTCGAAGGACGGCGGACGTACATGGTCGCGGCTGGCGGCTACCTCGCTGCCCAATAACAATTCGGGAACGGATGCGGTGACGTTGAAGGATGGGCGGCAGCTGCTGGTATACAATCATGTGCTGCCTCCGCCGGGCAAGTCGAAAGGAGAACGGTCGCCATTGAATGTGGCCGTGTCGCCGGACGGGAAGACATGGTATGCGGCGCTGGTGCTGGAGAATGATACGCTGGGTCAGTATTCTTATCCGTCCGTCATTCAATCTTCGGATGGGATGGTACATATCGTGTATACGTGGAGGAGGAAGAAAATAAGATATGTGGAGCTCGATCCGGGGAAATTGAAGCTGGTGAAGATCGAGAACGGGGTTTGGCCAAAAACTGTTATAAAAAATTGATCATGGATAAAAAATTTGTGCCGGTGATGATCACTCCCTTCAATCTGAAGGCGAAGGTGGATCTGGACGCCGTGGCTGTGCTGGTGGAGTTCTACCTGGCGGCCGGCGTCAAAGGATTTTTTGCCAATTGTCTCAGCAGCGAGATGTACAGCATCAGCGAGGACGAGCGGCTGGAACTGACGAGGCATGTCGTCCGGTGTGTACAGGGGCGTGTGCCCATTGTCGCTACCGGCTCCTTTGGACTGACCATCGAGGACAAGGCGGAGTTTGCCCACCGGATATACGATACGGGTATCGATGCGGTGATCCTTATTACGGGTCACTTTGCCAATGTGGAAGACAAGGATGAGGTGCTGCTGCGGAATTTTGAAAAGATGTTCCGGCTGACGGGGGATATACCCATGGGCCTTTATGAATGTCCGGCGCCGTACAAGCGTATCATTGGTCCGGATGTATTCAAGACCTTGCTGGATACGGGGCGGCTGGTGTATCATAAAGACACGTCCATCGACCTGGAGAAAGTGAAGGCGAAGCTGGATGTGCTGAAGGGAAATACGAAGCTGGAGTTCTATGATGCGCATACGCCGAATGCCATGTATTCCTTACAAATGGGCGCCAGGGGGATGTCGTCCATTTCGGGTAATTTTTACCCGGAGATACTGGTGTGGATGTGTGATCATGCGACGGATCCTCTCCGGCAGGAGGATGTGCGATGGTTGCAAGGGGAATTGAGCCGGGTGGATCCTTTGATCCATGTGGCGTATCCGCAGAGCGCCAAGTATTTTTTACAAAAGAGGGGATTACCTGTGCGAACGATCAGCCGGGCGCATGCATTGGAGCTGACGGTGGAGCAGAAGCGAACGCTGGATGATATTTATGAGAGTTTTTTGGGGTGGTGTGGGAGGCTGGGCATATGAAAATATATTTTCCTGGTAAGCTTGTTTTTGGCCGGGGTGTGCTGTCCGGCCTTGTAGAGGAGATACAGCAGATGCGTGTATCGCGGGTGTTGGTTGTGACGATAGAGCCATTGTTGGCGAAGATACAGGGAGTCATCGAGGGATTGAAAGGGATAGAGGTGAGGACGGACACTACTATTGTGCAGGAGCCTTCCTTTTCCGACCTGCGGGACCTTATGAAGCGGGTTGATCCCTTTGATCCCGAGCTGGTGCTGGGTATTGGCGGCGGGAGTGTATTGGATATTGCCAAGCTGGTGGCGGCGCAGTCGGGAAATGAGCAGGTGTTGGAGGAGTATGCCGGGTTAAATCTTTTGCAGCGGCGTCCGAAAAAGCTGATCTGTGTACCTGCCACGTCGGGTACGGGGAGTGAGGTGTCGCCGAATGCCATTCTGGTGGATGGGACGGACAACCAGAAGAAGGGGATCATCAGCCCTTATCTCGTACCGGATGTCGTATATGTAGACCCGTTGTTGACCCTGAGCGTACCGGCGTCCATCACGGCGGCCACGGGACTGGATGCGCTGACCCACTGTATGGAAGCCTATACCAACCTGTATGCGCAGCCTTTTATAGATATGTATGCGTTGGAGGGAATCCGGTTGATAGGGGCCAACCTGGTGCGTGCCGTGCAGGATGGCTCGGATGAGGAGGCGCGTGAGAAAGTAGCCATGGGCAGCCTGTTGGGTGGTTTCTGTCTGGGCCCTGTGAATACGGCTGCCGTGCATGCATTGTCCTATCCATTGGGAAGCACTTTTCATTTACCGCATGGGCTGTCCAACGCCTTGTTATTGCCGTATGTTATGGAATTCAATTCTGTCGCGGCGCCTTGCCGATATGCCGAGGTGGCTGTGGCGCTGGGATGTGTGCGGGAGAAGGATGACGGGGTGACGGCTCAAAAGGGTGTGGAGCGTATCCGGATGCTGATCAGGAAATGCGGGATACCGGCGCGGCTAAGTGAAGTAGGGGTGCCAAGGAATGCTATTTCGGATATGGCCGTTGCGGCGATGAAGATAACCCGATTGCTAAAAAACAATCCAAGACCGGTGACGGTGGAGGATGCAATAGCTATTTATGAGAATGCATATTAAGAAATACCGGGGAGTCATTATTCCTGCTGTCACGCCATTGAAGTCTGATCACGAGCTGGATGAATGGGGCGTGGAGAAATTATTTGCCTTCTTCCGAAGGCATGGGGTATTGCCTTTTATCCTGGGGACTACGGGCGAGGCATCGTCGTTGTCCATACGGGTCAAGCAGCAGTATATCCGTCTGGCGGCCCGGTTAAAGCAGCCGGGAGAGCTATTGTATGTGGGGATCTCGTCCAACTGTCTGGAGGATGCTGTGGAGCTGGGGAAATTCTGTTTTGGAGAGGGGGTGGATGTAGTGGTGGCCAATCTGCCGTCTTATTATGCGTTGACGGAGGGACAGATGAAGCGGTATTTTGAATTGCTGTCCGAGCGGGTGGGTGGGCCGCTGATGATATACAATATACCGGCGACGACGCATCAATCCATTCCTTTGTCCGTGATCGACGAATTGAGCCGGCACAGGAGTATTGTTGGTATCAAGGATTCCGAGCGGAATGAAGAAAGGTTGAAGCAATCGTTAGCGTTATGGTCGGGGCGATCGGACTTTAGTCATTTTTTAGGATGGGCGGCCAAATCTTCTTTTGCGCTGTTGAATGGAGGGGATGGACTGGTACCCAGTACGGGGAATATTGCTCCGGTGGTTTATCGGGAGATGATCGAAGCTGCGGAGAAAGGGGATGTGAACAAGCTGGCTGAGCTGCAGGAGCAATCCGACAGGATCGGGGCGAGCTATCAGAGCGGGGGTACGCTGGGAGAGTCTTTGGCTTTGTTGAAATCATTGATGCATAAGGAGGGGATCTGCGAGCGGCATATGATGCCGCCTTTATAAACAAAATATTGTATGAGCTATAAACCAACGATAGGTATTACGATGGGCGATCCGGCGAGCATTGGTCCGGAGATAGCCGTGAAAGCAATGGACAAGGCGTGGGCGATCTGCCGGCCGCTGGTAGTTGGGGATGCGGGTGTATTCCGGTGTACCATCGAGCAATTGGGTGTGCCGATGAAGGTGCGTGCTGTGAATAGCGTCCGGGAGGCCGCGTTCGAGCATGGTGTGATGGATGTATTGGATATGAAGACCGTGGATAGAGGGCGGCTGGTGATGGGTGAAGTTTCCGCCATGGCCGGTCATGCGTCCTTCGAAGCGGTGAGGAGGGTGATCGAGCTGGCTATGAGCGGGGAAATAGATGCTACGGTGACGGGGCCTATCAATAAGAAGTCCATCAATGATGCGGGACATCATTTTGCGGGTCATACGGAGATCTATGCGCATTATACCGGAACGTCCAAGTACGGGATGTTGCTGGTGGAGGATAATCTGAAAGTCATCCATGTGTCCACGCATGTGTCTTTGCGTCAGGCCTGTGACCTGGTGAAGAAGGAGCGGGTGCTGGCTGTCATTGGGCTGTTGCGGGATGGGTTGACACAATTGGGAGAGACCAATTTAAAGATAGGTGTGGCCGGATTGAATCCGCATGCGGGGGATTCGGGGCTTTTTGGGACGGAGGATGATCTTGAGATATTGCCGGCTGTAGTGGAAGCCAGGAGGCTGGGGTATGATGTGGAGGGGCCTGTGCCGCCGGATACGCTGTTTGCAAAGGCTGTGACCGGCAGTTATGGCGGTGTGGTGGCGATGTATCATGACCAGGGGCATATACCTTTCAAGCTGTCGGGATTCAAGTGGAATGCGGAGAAGCAGCGGATGGATAGTGTGAAGGGGGTGAATATTACGATGGGGCTGCCTATCATACGGACCTCGGTGGATCATGGGACGGCGTTTGAGATTGCGGGGAAGGGGATTGCCAGTCCTGACGCCATGGTGCTGGCGATAGAGGCGGCTGTGCGGCTGACGAAGAGCCGGGCGGGTAAAAAAGCGTTGCCTATATGATAGTGGTTATTGCCGACGATGTGACCGGGGCTGCGGAGCTGGCGGGTGTGGGGGTGCGGTATGGGCTGAAGGTTAGGATTTGTATGGAGGTGCCTGCGCCGCCTGTGGCTGGTGCGGAGGCTTTGGCTGGTGTTGAGACTGTGGCTGGCTCGGGAGAGGTTGTGGCCAGGCCGGTGGAGCTGTTGGTGATCGCTATGGATACGCGGTCGATGAAGCGGCTGGACGCGGCGGATGAGCTATTGCGTGTGATCAAGGCGGTGCTGAAGCTGAGACCGGAGTGGGTATATAAAAAGACGGATTCGGTATTGAGGGGGCATGTAGTGACCGAGCTTAATATGATGGAGGGGGTGATGGATGTGGACAGGACCTTGCTGGTGCCGGCGAATCCGGCATTGGGGAGGACGATAAAGAAAGGGCGGTATTATATCAATGGGGTTCCTATACATGAAACTTCTTTTTCCACTGATCCGGAGTTCCCGGTGAAGCGTTCGAGGATAAGGGAGATGTTGGGGGTGCCGGTGGCCGTATTGCCATTGGGATCATCGTTGCCGGATCATGCCATCATTGTGGGAGAGGTGGAGACGGTTGCGGATTTAGATGCGTGGGCCGGATATGTGGATAAGAGGGTGTTGCCGGCGGGGGCGGCGGGCTTTTTCGAGGCTTTGTTGAGAAAGGAAGGAAGGGAGGAGGATGTGAAAAAGACGGAAGATGTTATGAGACGACCTATACTATTTGTAAGCGGGACGGCTTTTTACAAAACCCGGGAGATAAGCAAGCCGGCGGAGGGAGAGATCGTCCGGCTGTTGCGGGAAGAAGGAAAGGCGATGATAGCGGGATGGCCAAGAGAAGAAATTGCCGCGCAGGTCCGGCAGGTGTTATCCGAAACGACTGTGCGGGAGCTGGTGATCGAGGGGGGTGCGACCGCCTATGCCGTGCTGCGGGCGGTGGGGTTGAAGAGCTTTGTTCCTTTGGAGGAGCTGGCGCCCGGGGTGGTGCGGATGCGGGCGGGAGAAATGTATATTACTGTGAAACCCGGCAGCTATGCGTGGCCGGAGAAATTATTGACCATATGAATCATCGATTGCAAGTCATCGACATTATTATCATTGCCTTCTTCTTTTCGCTGACTCTTTATCTGGGGTTGCGGTTTGCCAGGAAGAAGCAATCGACGCAATCCTATTTTTTGGCAAAGGGGAAGATCCCTGCCTGGGCCATCGGTATGTCCCTGCTGGCGAGCATGATCAGCAGCGTAACCTTTCTGGCTTATCCCGGGGAAGGGTATAGCTCGAACTGG
>DASZWE010000557.1:0-3604 GCA_035546735.1 Puia sp. | reverse complement strand
TGAAAGAATATCTTTTAAGGTGGAATTCGTTTCTTTATTTAGGTCCTTTATTGCGTCAAGTTTGGATTTTACTTCATCAAGTTTATCTTTTATCCCCCATGTGGAGAAAGGTAAAAATACCCAGGATAAAAACCAGCCGATAATTAGAATTATTAAAACAATGGCGATAAACTCGGAGACATGAAGCCAATTGGCAAAGTCATCAATTTTTTCTTTCATAGATAATGTAGGTTGATGTGCAATCTTGAGAAATGGTTTACATAACTATTTGTATTTGAAGATAGTTAGTAAGTTAAGTCAGATTATGCAGTATAAAAACGTGAAAAACACCTTTTCGCCTGCCTCATAGGCTGTGATCCGGTGAATGGCCTCTACCTGGAAAAAATGCCCGGAAAATGTCCGGAATCGTCACTCCAAACGTCTTTGTTAAGCAGCGTGAAGGATGCACGCGTAATTTTTCACCATTAAAACAAAGATTATGAAAGAATTGAAAGACAAAGTGGCTGTGATCTATGGGGCAGGCGGCGGAATCGGCGGTGCTGTCGCACGTGCCTTCGCACGCGAAGGAGCCAGGCTTTTTCTTACCGGGCATCGCCTGGCGCCTGTGGAGGCGGTTGTACGAGACATCGTGTCTGCCGGCGGCGTTGCCGAAGCGGCGGTGGTGGATGCCCTTGATGAGCAGGCTATAGATAGGCATCTGCAGTCTGTAGTGGCCAAGGCCGGCCGTATCGATATTTCGTTCAATGCGATGGGGAACTCGCCAACCAGGTATCTGGGGCATCGCTGGTCGATATGGATCTTACACAATTCTCCATGCCGATCACGAGCTATACCACCTCCTACTTCCTGACCGCGCGGTTAGCGGCAAGACGTATGCTCCCGAATAAATCCGGCGTGATCATGACCGTTACTGCGCCTCCCGCAAGGATTGGCACGCCAAACGGAGGCTATGGTCCGTCACAGGCAGCCAAGGAGGCGCTGACCCGATACCTGTCGAAAGAGCTCGCGTCTCAGGGTATCCGCGTGGTCGGTCTGTCGCCGCACTTATGCATTTACTCATCGGACAACCAGCTTTGGCAACCCCGCCATCCTACGCGCTTGCTGCGTTGATGTATCTCCATGCGGCCCGTCTGCCAACCCGTCTGGATGGTTCGGGCAATCTTGTTTCGTTCTTTGAACAGGACCGGTCATTATGGGATCCTAGCCTCATCGCAAAAGGACAAGCGCTTCTTGACCTTTCCGCCTCTGGTATAGAGTTGACAAAATATCATATCGAAGCGGCTATTGCTTCCATGCATACCGGTGCCGCCAGAAGTGAGGATACCGATTGGAAACAGATAGTATCCCTTTATGATATGCTTATGGCTATCCATCCTTCTCCGGTGATTGCGCTTAACCGTGCGATTGCCATTGCACAGCTGGATGGCCCGGAAAGGGGATTGCAGGAGATGCGCGTCATTCATGACCTTCATCGCCTTTCTTCCTATCCCTTTTACCCGGCTGCGATTGGGGAACTCGAGCTCCGGCGGGGAAATTACCCGGAGGCGAAAGCGCACTTCTCCGCCGCGCTGTCGTTGGCACGCAATCCTATGGAATGCGATTTCCTGCAACGGCGTATAGATACATGCCAGGGAGGCCAGGGCACGACCTCAAGATAGCCATTCCTATCATTCATTTGTGTTGCACCCGGGCACAGGTGTGATACGCCCCACCCTTCCTATCATTCCAGATGCGAAGATGGCACTTTGTCGCAAGTCGCCTTTGTATTTGTCGCACATCCACCCCGTCCTTTTACTTGACGGCGCGTAGCTTTGTATAGACAAAAAATAATAAATTATGCGAAAGATTATTGTAGTGACATTTTCGACCATGGATGGCGTATTGCAGGCACCGGGCGGACGGGAAGAGGACCGTACGGGCGGGTTCAAATGGGGCGGCTGGCAATTCGGGTATCCGGATGAGCTGACCAACAGCGCGCTTGCCAGGATATTCTCCACTCCGTTTGATCTGTTGTTGGGTCGCCGTACGTACGAAATTTTTTCCGCGTACTGGCCTTACCAACATGACGAGATCGGTGAACAGTTCAATCGTATCAACAAATACGTGGTGGCTACCACTCCCGTAGATATTTCCTGGAAGAATTCGATATTGATCAACCGGGATGTAGTAAACGAATTAAAAAAACTGAAACAACAGGATGGTCCTGATTTACTGGTCCATGGCAGCAGCCGGCTGATACAGACTTTGCTTGCCAATCGGCTCGTGGATGTATTGCATATCTGGACATACCCGATAACACTGGGTACGGGGAAAAAATTGTTCCAGGAAGGCACGCCGGCGCAGGAATGGAAAATGACGGAGTCGGTGGTTTCAACAACGGGAATTATTTTCGCGAAATATGAGCCGGGCGGCGAGGTGAAGCTGGGGTCGTACGGACCGGATCAAGTAAGTGATGCGGAAATGGAAAGGAGGAAGAAATGGCTGAAAGAAGAGAAAGGAAATAACCTTTAGCAGGCGGCCGGAGAACAGGGGTAATGGCAGCAAGCCCGCTGTGCCGGAGGTATTGTAATTTTACAAGTGGATGCGTTTGTCGTCGCGGGCAGGCTCAGCGCGGATGAAATGCATGCCGGAGCCTGGTCATCATCGTACATTGCCCTTATTCTTTTCACACCTGTCCCACATGCTGACAAAATAATCAGCGGCGGTAAAGAACACCTGTCGCTCGTCCCGCGTCATCCCCAGGTTTTTCAGATCCTGGAAATAGTCGGGAAACAAGCCGATATGCGCAACCCCTTCGGTGTTGTAATCCCAGGATTTATTCCCAAAAGCGTATTTGCGCATAAGATATCCGCCGGTGGTACTATAGGTGGGCTGTCCGGGCGCTGCGTAGTTTATTTGTTTTGCCCAGTTGGTATAGATCCCGCCGCCATAACGACTTCTTTCCCCGCCGCGGCCGTCCCCGTGTCTTGGTTTTGGCATCACGACACATCCGTTGATATCGGAGCCTATCATGATGGCGGCTCCATTCATTTTTGTCGAGCTCATCGCCAGCCTGAAATTCGCCAGGTACTGCCCTGCCGTGGACTCGCCGATGCCCAGGCCGAATACACCGCCCAGGCGGCGTATATTCTGCAATTGCTCGTTGGTACGCTGGTTCTCGCTGACCTTGTGTCCGGGGTCTTCAAAAATGCCATCCCGTAAACCATTGTGCCCCGACGCCACGGGATAATTGAATTGATTGGCAAGGGCCAGGGCGTCTCTTACGGAATGATCGCTCATGTGGTCTATGTCAACGATCATTCCCAGCTTCATCATCTGTCGGATGGCAAATTTCCCGAGGTCTGTCAGCCCCAGCTGATTCTGCTGTCCGCCGGGAATATTATTATACACATCCCAATCCGAGCTCATGGTCAGCAGGCTTTGCACGATCTTGAACTGTTGGATGCATCCCAGCTTGGGGACCGGGCAAAAATCGGGGCTGCCGGGATCGATATTGAGCGCGGGTGGGAAAGGCAGCTCGGCCAGCCCGGTGAGAAAGCCTCCCATACCAAAGATCGCGGCATTCATCGCACCATCCGTTGGCGTCCCGCCGGTGAGGCTCAGG
>DASZWE010000556.1:0-3830 GCA_035546735.1 Puia sp. | reverse complement strand
AATCTCTCTGCTGCAACAGCCAGCTGGAATACCTGTCCAGCACCCCGGCATACCCCGCATGTCTTCCATTCTGCTCGTCGAACACGGGCGGTGTCAGATGTATGATCATGGCGCCCGTTGCAGCCAGCTCGCTATGCAGCCATAACATACCCTCCCTGAATTTCAGGAACCGTCCCTCGTCAAAAGGCAGATAGATGCCATCATTCATCCCATAACAGGCAAACACCAGGTCGGGCTTTGTCAGAGCCAGCACTCTCGACAGCCGCTCATGAAGATCGGGCCGGGGGAACCTGCCACCCGCATGCCCCGGCTCGGACAAACCTGACACCGTCTCGCTGGGAAGCCCCTCATTGATAAATTCAAAATGCCTTTCAGGATAGTGGATGGTAAAATAAGTCTCCAGGTCTACGATATACCTACCATCATATGTAATGCTGTTCCCCAAAAATAATATCCGCGATACCCGCGCAGGAAAGGGTTCCGGCCGATGCTCCATCGTCTGAGAAAAACCCGCGCAGCAATACAGTCCCCAGCATAAGAGCAGCAGTCCTATTCTTCTTCCCATCTTTTTTACGGCAAAATAGCTCATTCATGCTATATTTATCAGACATGCCGCAGGTATTTGATTGTATGGTAGCAGGGCTGGGAGCTAATGGCAGCTCGACGCTGTATCACTTGTCCGGGACGGGAAGAAAGGTCATTGGCATCGACAGGTTTACACCCCCGCATACACACGGCTCGTCCCACGGAGAAAGCCGCATCATCCGTCAGGCTTATTATGAAGATCCTGTATATGTCCCGCTGCTACGGGCCGCCTATAAGGAATGGGAAAAATTGGAAAGAGTCTCCGGTAAAAAACTTTTTTGGCAGACTGGCGGCGTCATGCTGGGCAATAAGGACACGGCTGTTGTCCGGGGCTCAAAGCTCAGCGCGGATACACACGGCATACCCTATGAGTACCTTGACTCGACCACCCTCCGGCAACGTTTCCCCGCCTTTCGTCCAGCCGGCGATACGGTAGGCATCCTTGAAAAGGAAGCAGGCATCCTCTTCCCGGAACAATGTATCCGCACCTTCCTCGACCAGGCCGCTACACGGGGCGCCACCATCCATTATAACCAGCCGGTCCTGAAGGTCACTCCCGCAAAAGACAGCATAGAGATAACTACCTCAAAGGAAAAATACAGCGTTGGCAGCCTGGTCCTCTCCGCCGGGGCATGGACAAATCAATTGCTGCCTGGGCTGCAGCTTCCACTAACTATAAAAAGACAAGTCCTCTTCTGGTTTGGGCACAACAACGCCCAGGATCACGACCGCTTCCTGCCCGCCAATATGCCCATCTATATCTGGGAATACAAGGAAGGTAAAATGTTCTATGGGTTCCCCGATCTGGGCACAGGCATCAAGATCGCTCCGCATCACAGAGGCCGCAGCATCGACCCCGATCACCTGACACAGGATGTCAGCCGGGAAGAGATCCGGGAAATGGAGGACATAGCCCGCGAATACCTGGGTATGAACCCCGTCTTCAGAACCTCCGCCGTCTGCATGTATACCAATACTCCCGATGAGAATTTTATCATCGACTATCATCCGCAGTTCGGCAACGTCATTATCGCAAGTCCCTGCTCAGGTCATGGATTCAAATTCAGCAGCCTCACAGGCAGGATACTCAGTGATATGGCCCTCGGGAATGACACGGGCTTCGACCTGTCCCCCTTCTCACTCGCCCGCCTTCAAAAAAATGGCGTATCTTGATTGGCAACTGTCATATGAATGCCGAGGGGATACGTCAGATATTGCCTGCTGCTACACCTGCTTATTTTGTTCAGCATATGCTGCACAGCCCAAATGATCATACCCTGGGGCTATGCCTTAAATCTATCATTCGGCAGAGGGAACACCGATCCCGGACCACCGCTATCCACAGGTTACACCAGCCTGAGCTACACCACATCTTCCTGTCCCGATCCTGGCTATTATACAGTCGAATCCAGGTACAACTGCCCCGATTACACCAGCGTTGATTTTGATGCCGGTCATTATTACTACCATGGCGTACGCCAGCCGATCGACTCGGGCTATATGATGGTAGCGAATTTTCACGGCAGCCTGACCCCCATGCTCCTATTCTACGACACGCTAAAAAACCTTTGCAGCAGCCATGCCTATCTGTTCTGGGCGCCGATCATCAATGCAAAGCCGTCAACCTGCCTCCATCCTATCCTCACTTTTAGCATAGAAACCACCACCGGCACGGTTATCAAGACGTACCAGACAGGCGAGATCGGAGGCGCCGGAGACCAGGGCACCGCTTTCCCCGGCTGGTATGATCCTTCCGGCCTGCCACCTCCTCCATTTTTTTATGGCGTCAACTTCAACGTACCCGCCGGCGTCACCGACATAGTCGTAAAGATCATTGTCAATCCGGCCTCCGTCTATAAAGACTGTAACGCAGTGCTTCTCCTGGACAATATTCTCGTCAGCCGCCTCAGCCCGGATCTCAATATCGTCAATGTCAACAATCCTGAATCCGTTAAGACCTCGGCCTGCTTCGAAGGGAACATCCCCGTCGTACTGAGCAGCAATGCCAGCGACCACTACTATCAGCTGACCCCCGGATGGATCAATGACAGGTATAGCAACCTGGCCGTACAATGGCAGCAGAGCCTGGACGATGGCTATACCTGGACAGACTTACCCGGCGAGACCAGCCCCAACCTCAGCCGCATCTTTTCCATACCCGATACCTTTCTGATAAGGATGAGAGGCGCCGAGGCCGGAGAGATAAATGACCTCACCTGCAACAACGTCTCCAATATTATCAAAGTGGAAGTGGATGGCCTGCCTGGCAATTACAGCCTTACCAGCAACTCTCCCGTCTGCACCGACGGAGACCTTGTGTTCCATCTGCAAGGAGGCGCTACCTATACCCTCACAGGCCCCAACGGCTATTTCGATAATACCTCGCATCCGCACATATTTCATCCTACACTGGCAGACAGCGGATGGTATTATTCAACGATCTATACCCTCGGTGGCTGCAAGGTCACAGACAGCACAAAAGCTAAGGTCATAGGCCCTGACGTACAGGCCGGTGCCGATCAAGCCATCTGCTATGGACAGACCGTTCAGCTCCATTCGGAAGGCGGCGTCACCTATTCCTGGACGCCGGCCACGGGCCTTTCCGACCCCGCCATCCCCGACCCCATGGCATCACCCGTGGTCACCACGAACTATATAGTAAAAGTGATAGATAACTCCGGTTGCAGCGACACTGCAGCCGTCAAAATTACGCTGCTTAATAAATACCTAAAGGCTGGTTTTATGGCGCCGGATGTCGCATGTCCAAGGGACATCGCAGAGTTTAAGGACACCAGCCAGGGAGCCATTGCCAGCTGGAACTGGGACTTCGGCAACGGTCAGGCCAGCACGGAAAAGGATCCGCCTACACAGGCCTATCCGCAAAGCTTCAGCCCGCAATATTATCAGACCAGCCTCATCATAACAGACTCTGTCGGCTGCACCGATACAGCCACCCATCAGCTCCTTTCAGCTCCCAACTGCTTCATCGACGTCCCTTCATCCTTTAGCCCCAATGGAGATGGCAATAACGACTACCTGTACCCGCTGAATGCATACAAAGCCACGCACCTCAGCTTTAAGGTGTACGATCGCATGGGACAGCTGGTTTTCTCGACCCACGACTGGACAAAAAAATGGGACGGGACGCTCCACGAACAGCCACAGCCGGCGGGCATATACGTATGGTTTCTGGAATATATCGATGCTGCCGGAAAGAGACAGGTATTGAAAGGAACAACCCTGCT
>DASZWE010000555.1:0-7171 GCA_035546735.1 Puia sp. | reverse complement strand
TCAAATTCTTAGCATAAGTTATAGGGGAACCGTTCACAAAATCCTCCCTGTTTTCCTGGGGAATGCCCATATACCGCTCCTGGTAGATATTGTCATAGCACAGCTGGTTGTCCACCGCTGCAATGGCAATCCCGGTCTTATAAATGTCAGGATACTGGAACAGGAGATTCAGGGTACTGGAGCCTCCCCCGCTCCAACCCCATACAGCGATACGGCTGCTGTCCACAAAAGGCCATTTCAGTATCTCTTTGGCAGCCATTGCCTGATCCCGGATATTCAGCCGGCCGATGTTCCGGTAAATAGCCTTCCTCCAGGCGCGTCCCTTCGGCGCCGGCGAGCCGCGGTTGTCCAGGCTGATGTAAATATACCCGTCGTCGGCACCGTCGAGATTCCCTGCATAAAGGAAATTTCTCCCCGCTCCACTCTCATCCTTCACCGTCTGTGCCGCAGGCTCCCCGTATACATAGAATAGCACGGGATATTTCTTTGTACTATCGAAATGCTCGGGCTTGACCATCCACCCGTCCATATCCACCCCATCCACCGTCTTCACATGAAAGAATGCTACCTTCTTGTTGGCCGCCCCCTGCTTCACCATTTCCGGGATATTTACATCTTTTGAAAGAGATTGATGCCCCGGCAGGCTCACCCACTCCTGCGCCTCCTCTGTATTGGCATTACTGAAATTGTGCAACGCATATTGCGCCCCGGGAGAAATATCGTACTCATGCGTGCCAGGTTCGTCCATGGGCGATATCCTCTCGAGCTTGCCCTTTCCATCCAGCCTGGTCCGGTAGAGATATTGCTGCGTGGCATTCTCCGGGGAAGCCATGAAATAGACATAATTGTTCTTCTCATCGATACAATTGATGGAGATGATGTCATAGTTGCCCTTCGTCACCAGGGTCTCCTTTTTCCCATCCCGGGCCTCCCGGTAGATATGCCGCCAGCCGTCCTTTTCAGAGACCCAGATAAACTCCTTTCCTCCATTAAGCCAGTCCCATCCTGCCACTACCCCATCCTGCCAGGCGCCCTTGCAATCTATCCAGGCGCTGTCGTGCTCTTCATATAGCTGCATGGTCGAGCCATCCGATATCCTGCCGATAAACAGCTTGCTGTCATTTTGCTTGCGATTCAATTGCTGCATGATCAGTTCGGAAGAATTAGCAGCCCATTCCATCCTGGGCAGATAGGTCTGCTGCGGATCGCCGGGGATATTCATCCATTGCGTCTGGCCGGTAGCGATATCCACTACGCCGATCTTATAAGGGGAAGGAGGTTCCCCCACCTTCGGATACTCCACGGGTATGACAAAAGGATAGATGGAATCCGTAGTATTCAGCATGAGATAATCCCTGATCTTGTTTGCATCGATCTGCCAGTACGCGATATGCGCCCCATCCGGACTCCAGCGGAAGCCATCCCTGCAATCCAGCTCTTCCTCATATACCCAGTCGAAGGTCCCGTTGATCAGCTTGGGAGTGCCGTTGGTGGAGGTAAGACATTTCGACACGCCGGATGAAAGGTCCTCCACATATACATTGTGCTCGCTTGTATAAGCCACCTTGTTGCCGTCAGGAGAGAATTTCGCAAACATAAGGGACGAGGCCGGCCGGTCCCTCCCTACCTGCTTCAATGTCCTGGCGCCAAGATCGTATACCCAATAGTCCCCTTTGGTATTGTAGCGCCACACTCTTTTGGTATTGGTAAAGATCAATAGCTTGCTTCCATCCTCCGAAAAAGCAAAGTTCCTCACCTGAATTGGCCGCACCTCTCCGGAAGGGACCAATTGCGTTCTGCTGACCATGGTCGTTTCCACATTCCCGGGCAGCCCGATACGGACAATGCTGCCACTTTTTTCCACGTAGAAAGCATTCCCCTCCTTTGTCCATTTCAGCTGTGAAGACCCGGGCTGCGCCTCGACCTGCACACAAACCAGCCATATCGTAAGGACCAAAAATACCCTGACAGGAAAAGACATACGCAAAATTATGAGGGTCGGAAATTACGTCTAAAAAGCAAAAAAGAAGGCCGCCCCGTAAGAAAAAAACCGGAACAGCCTTCTTTTTTCATATTTGTCCTGACCGGCAGGCCGGTCAGGGTAGTCCCCCGGGGGACTCTCTATTTTTATATTTTAAGCTTTACTTAGCGCTTTCTCCAATGACCCCGCATCCACTGCCAGCCTCTGCGCGTATGCACCCAGCGGCCAGGGACCCAGATCCATCCACGATGAGGAGGTGTTACCCAATGCCCCCCTACAGCTACATACCGGCCACCCCTGTATTCCCAGTCTTCATCGATCCATACATGAGCAGGGCTGGGAGCAACAGGACGCGCCACGGGAGCCCAGGTGGGACGAACAGTGACATATACCTGTGCCGATGCGGAAGAGGTAGTAAACGACGCGGCCGTCGCTATCAGTACGATGACCGCCAGCCTAAAAAGGTTAGATCTTAAAATGCTCTTTTTCATACGTTGATTTTAATGTTATCCATTGGATTCCTCTGAAAGATAAAGGTTTAAACCCCAATAACAAAAAAGTCCCGCCTTACCAGGCGGGACGCTCAAATTTATAGTTATCACTTACCTACGCATTCACCTTTCTACCCTTTACCTTGGCTATCACTTCCTCGGCTACATTGTTCGGAGCCGGGGCGTAGTGAGAGAACTCCATGGTAGAAGTAGCACGGCCGGAGCTCATGGACCGCAGCTGGGTCACATACCCGAACATTTCACTCAGGGGCACCTTCGCCTTGATCACCTGTAAATTGGCGCGGCTGTCCATACCTTCCAGCATACCGCGGCGACGGTTAAGGTCACCCGTGACATCACCCATATATTGATCAGGCGTCAGCACTTCCACTTTCATGATAGGCTCCAGCAGGATAGGCTTGGCTTTACGGCCTGCCTCACGGAAGCCGCCTTTGGCACATAATTCAAAGCTCATCGCATCGGAATCTACATCGTGGTAGCTGCCGTCGAATATCCGGATCTTCATATTCTGCAGCGGATACCCGGCCAGTACGCCAGAGGTCATGGATGTTTCAAAACCCTTCTGGATGGCCGGAATGAATTCCTTAGGGATAGATCCGCCAAAGATATCGTTGACAAACTGGAAACTCTTTCCTTCGTTCTCCTTCAGCCATTCCTCATCGGCAGGTCCGATAGCAAACTGGATGTCGGCGAACTTACCACGACCACCCGTCTGCTTTTTCAGTATCTCACGGTGTTCGATGGTTGTATTGAATGCTTCCTTATAAGCTACCTGGGGCGCACCCTGGTTTACTTCTACTTTAAATTCACGACGCATACGGTCGATGATGATCTCCAGGTGCAGCTCACCCATACCACGAAGGATGGTCTGACCGGTGTCTTCATCCGTATTTACACGCAGGGTGGGATCTTCTTCCACCAGCTTGGCGATGGCCATACCCATCTTATCCACGTCGGCCTGTGTCTTAGGCTCGACGGCAATGGCGATCACAGGCTCGGGGATGAACATATTCTCCAGGGTGATAGGATGATCTTCATCACAAAGAGTATCACCTGTCTTGATTTCCTTAAAACCTACCGCAGCTGCAATATCACCCGCTTCGATGAAGTCGATGGGGTTCTGCTTGTTGGCAAACATCTTCATGATACGGCTGATACGCTCTTTCCTCCCGCTACGTACGTTCAGTACATAGGAGCCTGCATCTAAATGCCCGCTATAACAACGGAAGAAGGCCAGACGACCTACAAAGGGGTCGGTCATGATCTTGAAGGCCAGCGCAGCGAAAGGCTCCTTGGCATTTGCCTTACGGGTAATGGTCTCGCCCGTGTTAGGGTCTGTACCAACAGTGTCTTCGATATCCACAGGAGAAGGCAGATAACGACAGACGGCATCCAGGGCAGTCTGCACACCCTTGTTCTTGAAAGAAGAACCGCACATCATGGGAACGATACTCAGATCGATACAAGCCTTGCGGATAGCTTCGTGCATTTCGTCTTCCGTAATGCTGTTGGGGTCTTCGAAGAATTTCTCCAGCAGCTTCTCGTCGTATTCGGCCACAGCTTCCACCAGCTTGCCTCTCCATTCCATAGCCTCATCTACCATATCTTCAGGCACGGGGATCTCGTCGAAGGTCATGCCTTCCGTCTCCATATGCCAGATAATACCCTTCATCTTGATCAGGTCCACAACGCCCTTGAAGTTATCTTCGGCGCCGATAGGCAGCTGCAGGGGAACAGCCTTGGCTCCCAGCATCTCACGCACCTGGTTGACCACCATCAGGAAGTCAGCGCCGCTGCGGTCCATCTTGTTGACAAAGCCGATACGGGGAACCCTGTAACGGTTGGCCTGACGCCATACCGTCTCGGACTGAGGCTCTACCCCATCCACGGCAGAGAACAGAGCGATCAGCCCGTCCAGTACACGCATACTACGCTCCACCTCTACAGTGAAGTCCACGTGACCCGGAGTATCGATAATGTTGAAATAGTATTTCTTAGTGTTGGCATCTGCCTTACCTTTTACGGTAGGGAAATTCCATTGGCAGCTTACGGCAGCCGAGGTGATCGTAATACCTCTCTCCTTTTCCTGCTCCATCCAGTCGGTGGTAGCCGCGCCATCGTGTACTTCTCCAATTTTATGGATCATACCGGTGTAACGCAGGATACGTTCAGTAGTGGTAGTCTTGCCGGCGTCGATATGGGCCGCGATACCAAAGTTTCTTTGAAATTTTAAATCTGCCATTTTACTATATTAAAAAGTTGATTTCTAAGGCTCTGACGGTGTCCCCGAACATTTGTCCGAAGACCCGGTATTTCGAGGCCGCAAAGGTACTTACTTTTTCCCATATTTCCTTCGGAGACCCCTACAAAAAGTAAGCCCCGCCTAACAGGCGGGGCATCCTATATATACTAAAAAAGTTGAATGCATTAAACCTTGAAGTGGGCAAAAGCCTTGTTGGCCTCAGCCATGCGGTGGGTATCTTCCTTCTTCTTGAAAGCGCCACCTTCACCCTTGCTGGCAGCTATGATCTCATTAGCCAGCTTTTCAGCCATGCTACGACCGTTCCTTTCCCGGCTATAGCGGATAAGCCATTTTATGCTCAAAGATATCTTTCTGTCCGGACGAACCTCGGAAGGTATCTGGAACGTAGCGCCACCAATACGACGGCTGCGTACTTCTACCGCCGGAGTGATATTGGAGAGAGCCCTCTTCCAGATTTCATAGCCATCTTCATTCGTCTGCTTGGCCACTCTGTCCATCGCATCGTAAAAGATGTTATAAGCCGTATTTTTCTTACCCTGCCACATCAGGTTGTTCACAAATCGTGTAACCAATTTGTCGTTGTATTTTGCATCGGGCGCCAGAGGCAACTTTTTGGCTTGCGTTTTCCTCATTGTTCGTTGGAATTATTAACTAGTTGATCAATTTATTTTTTAGCTGCAGGTTTAGCGCCGGCCTTTTCCTTCTTCGTACCATACTTGCTACGGCTCTTCTTACGATCCTTTACACCGGCTGTATCCAGACTGCCACGAACAATATGGTAACGCACACCGGGAAGATCCTTCACACGACCCCCGCGGATCAGCACGATGGAGTGCTCCTGGAGATTGTGCCCCTCACCCGGGATATAGGCGATAACTTCCACCTTGTTCGTAAGACGAACCTTGGCTACCTTACGCAGTGCGGAGTTAGGCTTCTTGGGGGTGGTGGTGTACACGCGGGTGCAAACGCCACGACGCTGAGGACATGCATCCAAAGCCCTGGATTTGCTCTTAGCGCGGATAATCTCTCTTCCTTTTCTTACTAATTGTTGTATAGTAGGCATTTCTGAACCTAATTTTATTTGGGACGGCAAAGGTAATTCCTCCCAGGTAAAAAACAAAATATTTATTAAACCTTGAACATCCAGCCCCGGGTATCCTCTACCCGGCCCTCCCGTATGTCCGTCAGCAGCTTCTTGACAGCAGGTACCGCCTTCCAGGTGCTGGTATCGAACTTCATGCTGTAATCCTCATAGCACAGCTCCTGGATCATGCTTACGGTAGCGGCTGTGCCCGTACCAAATAACTCCTTGAGCTCCCCCGCTTTATGCGCGTCGATGATATCGTCGATGCTGATAGGCCTCTCCTCTACCTCATACCCCAGCTCCTTCAGCGCCTCGATGGCGCTGTCCCGGGTGACCCCCTCCAGGATGGTGCCAGCCTCCAGGTCGGGGGTGATGGCCTTATTGCCGATGATGACAAAAAAGTTCATCGTCCCTATTTCCTGTACATACTTATGCTCGAATGCGTCCGTCCACAACACCTGGTCAAAGCCCTTCTGCTTGGCCATCTGCGTAGCCAGCATGCTGCTGCCATAGTTCCCCGCCGCCTTGGCAAACCCGATACCTCCCCGGACGGCCCGGGTATACTTCTCCTCCACATAGATCCGCATGGGAGCGGAGTAGTATGGTCCGGTGGGGCTCAGCAGGATCATGAACTTATAGGTCTCCGCAGGACGCACCCCGATGACGTCGTCCGTTGCGAACATGAAAGGACGGATATAGAGGGAATAATCGTTCTTCATGGGGATCCAGTCCTTATCCAGGGCCACCAGCTGGCGCATCCCTTCGATAAAGATCTCTTCCGGCACGGCCGGCATGCACATCCGCTCGGCGCTCACATTGAATCGCTTAAAATTATCATATGGACGGAAGATGAAAGGATTGCCTTCCCTGTCCTTATATGCCTTTATACCTTCAAAGATGGACTGCCCATAATGCAATGCAGCCAGCGCAGGAGAAAGAGAAAGATTCCCATAAGGCCGGATCGACACCTTGCCCCACTCCCCATTCGCATAGTCCACCTCCAGCATATGATCCGTAAAATATTTACCAAACGGAAGATTATTAAAATCGAGCTCGCCTATTTTACTCTTTGCCGTTTTCGTAACTTGTATATCCATAGCAGCTATCATTGTCAAAATTTTGTAGCCACAAAGAAACGAACAATCTTTGTGCTCGCAAACAATTGTTAGTATTTACTACACCAGCGGCTGCCTGCTGCGGATAAAAACCAGGAATAAATTTATGAGCCTCAATAATATTCAGTTGAAGGACCTCGTCGTCTCCGAACTCTACCGGGATCATCTCCTGGCATCGGAGGACAGGGACAGTCCCCTCCCGGCCCCATCCTCACC
>DASZWE010000554.1:0-12789 GCA_035546735.1 Puia sp. | reverse complement strand
AGAGGGGGGGATGTGGAAGGTTGGTCTATTGGTATTACGCAGGAGCTGTTAGTACGCTTCGTGCTTGTCATCGCCTGCATGATCTTTGCCCGTAGCGCCGCCATGGCCTTCAACCGCTGGCTGGATGCGAAATGGGACGCGCTCAATCCCCGCACAGCCATCCGCGAAATACCGGCCGGCATCATTTCCAGGAACAGCGCCCTGCGCTTTGTCATCTTCAGCTGCCTGGCATTTATCGTCTGCACCTGGTTTATCAACCCCCTGTGTTTTGCCCTTTCTTTTGTCGCCCTGGCCGTCGTGCTGGGCTATAGCTATACCAAGCGGTTTACTCCCCTTTGTCACCTGGTGCTGGGAGTGGGATTGTCCCTGGCGCCCATCGGGGCCTACCTGGCTGTGACAGGTCATTTTGCCCTGCTACCCCTGCTTTTTTCCTTTGCCGTTATCTTCTGGGTCAGCGGCTTCGACATCATCTATGCGCTGCAGGATGAGGAGTTCGACCGGACCCAAAAGCTGTATTCCATGCCTTCCTGGCTGGGTAAGGCCAAGGCGCTGCGGGTATCCGAGCTGCTGCATGTGCTGAGCAGCGTCTGCGTGGTGGCGGCCGGCATTTATGGCGGCTTTGGATGGCTGTACTGGGGCGGGATAGCCGTCTTTATGGGAATGCTGATCTACCAGCATATCCTTGTGAAGCCCAATGACCTGAGCCGGGTGAACCTCGCCTTTATGACTGCCAATGGGATCGCCAGCGTTGTTTTTGCCGTCTTTGTCATCGCCGACCTTTGCCTCCATCAGACCAGGATCATAGGATAAAATATGCGTATGATTTAAATTTATGCGTATATTTGCCGCATGAAGGAGCGACTCAACCTTACCATCGACGCCGAACTGGTGGAATCCATGAAGGCATATGCTGCAGGCAAGCAGATGAGCGTATCTGAGCTGGTGGAAAGCTATTTCAGGACAGTGACCAAGCCTTTGCAGCGAAAGAACATCGTAGACCTGGTGGATGGGTTGGAGGTGACAGAAAACGAACTTCCGGCAAGTTTTGATAAGGAGGCCAGGTATGGCGTTTAGGATCTTTTTAGACACGGATGTACTGTTGGACTTTGCCTTAAAGAAGGACAGAACTGCCCGCCAGCTGATGGAGTGGGCGGTAAAGGGCCGGGTACAGGCCTTTATTACGAATTATACTGTACAGGTGGCAGGCTACTGGCTGACGAAGGCCTACGGATCTGCAAAGGCAAAGGAGCTGTTATCTACGCTGCTGGCGGATGTACAGGTCATCGATATCGTTCATGCTATCACGGTAGATGCGCTGCATTCCCGGATAGATGATATGGACCTGGCATTGCAATATTATACTGCCCTGCATCATAAGCTAGATTATTTTATCACCCGGGCCGGTGGGCTGGATGGGGCTTCGAGCCCGGTGCTGCCGACGTGTTCGCCCGAAGTATTCATCCGAAACAACAGCTAACATGCCCCGAATCATGGCAATCGACTATGGCCTCAAGCGTACCGGTATCGCGGTAACGGACCCCTTGCAGATAATCGCCAGCGGACTGACTACCGTAGAATCACCGAAGCTGATAGTTTTTTTAAAGGACTATTTTAAAAAGGAGGTCGTGGAGCTGATATTGGTGGGAGAGCCCAAGAACTGGGACGACAGCGACACGCATGCCACGCCGCTGGTCCGTGAGTTGCTGGTACGGCTTCAAAAGGAGTTCCCGGCGATGCCTTTGCTTACCGTGGACGAGCGGTATACATCCAAAATGGCGTCCAGGGCGATGATCGATATGGGGTTAAAGAAAAAGCAGCGGCAGAACAAGGCGCTGGTGGATGAGATCGCCGCCACGATCATGCTGCAGGAGTACCTGGAGAAGTTACAGCGATGACATGGGATCCCGGCCCGTCCGGGAAATGATTAATTATTTTTCGATTAAATTGCGTTCAATATGATTTTACCGATTGTAGCTTATGGCGATCCGATCCTGCGTACGGTGGGCAAGGATATCACACCTGATCATCCTGGTCTGCAAAAGCTGATAGAAGATATGTGGGAAACGATGTACTACAGCAGCGGCGTCGGTCTGGCCGCTCCGCAGATCAACCGGGACATACGTCTTTTTGTAGTGGATTCCACCCAGATATTCGAGAACCTGGATGAGGATGAAAAGGATAAGTACCCGGATGGTCCCGGTATCAAGCAGGTGTTCATCAATGCGCATATTGCAAAGCTGAATGGCGAGGAATGGGCCTACAATGAGGGATGTCTCAGCATACCCAAAATAAGGGAAGATATATATCGGAATGAGGAAGTGACGCTGGAATATGTGGATGAAAATTTCGAGCCTCATACAAAGACCTTCAATGGCATCACCGCCCGTATCATCCTGCATGAATACGATCACATCGAGGGCAAGCTGTTCATCGACTATCTGAAGCCCCTGAAACGGAAGCTATTAAAAGGCAAGCTGGATGATATATCCCGGGGAAGGGTAAAGGTAGATTACAAGATGAGCTTCCCCCGCTGACCTGGCCCGGCCACGTCAATCCGTAAACTGGACCGAGTATATCATTGGCAGATAATTATTCAGTGTCTGCCAGCTTTCCCCTCTATCAGGGGAGAAGAACAGATTGCCGGTGGTGGTACCAAAAACTACCGTCTCGCCGGAGCTGGCCAGCGCATGACGATAAACGATATCGAAACAGTTTTCCTGTGGCAGTCCTTTTCGGAGGTCTTTCCAATTCTTACCTCCATCATCCGTCCTGCAAATGCAGAGAGATCCTTTAATGGCCGTGCGGACCATGTCGCTGTCGGCGGGTGCTACCCATGCCTGGTCGGGGTTGTCATCGGCAACGGCGATGGCGAATCCAAAGCGGGCGGGTCCCTCGGACTGGCTCACCTCCTGCCAGCTGACCCCACCGTTGGTGGAGCGGAAAATACCGCAATGATTCTGCTGCCAGAGGGTGTCGGGATCGGTGGGAGCTGCGACAAGAATATGAGGATCATGCCCAATATCCGAGGCGGGATCCGGAAGAAAGTCGGCCCGTAAACCTTTATTTCGCACTTCCCAGCTTTTGCCTCCGTCCATGGTTTCGAAGACGCCTGCACAGCTGATGCCAATGTGCAGGTGATCCTCGTTCCTTGGATCAACGACAATGGAATGGATGCCTGGCTGATCCCGTCCTCCACCCATCCATCCTGTCTTACGGGATGGATGTTGCCACAACGACTCCACCAGCCGGAAGCTGTTCCCTCCGTCCTCGCTCATAAATAAGCCGCCGGGGTCTGTGCCGAGCCATAGTTTAGAGATATAATGCCGCCCTCCGTGCGCCATCGACCAGATATAACGGGTGGCAGCCGGCACGCCGTCCTTTACTTCCTCTCCATCGGGATAAGCGGGGGCCGGTACTTCTTCCCAGTTTTCACCTCTGTCTGTCGACCGGTGCAGCTTTACGCCCCAATGACCATGATCGAGACAGGCCCACCAGACGCCGTTGCGGGGATCGCTATAGGCTATGGAGACGGGTTGACCTTCGAAAGAGAGATTTTCTACCGCCCAGCGGCCGTTGGACCTGCGATAGGCGATCAAACCCTTGCGGGTGCCCAGCAAAATAGTTTGTTTGGTCATATGATGTGCAATTGCAATTAGCGTAACTTTAAGAGCTCCTGGAAGGAGCTCGTCCGAAGGACAGACATTAGCGGTTTGCGGGAATTGGGCTATTTTTTGCCAAGACCAATTTCCGCACATTTAACCCCCGGATAAGGCCTGCATGATATAGATCTCACTGTTGTCAGAGAATGGATCGCTCAGATCATTCCGGTCTTTTATCAGGGTACCGTCGATGAAAATATTGACATGCTGTCGTAACCTCCCCTGTTCATCGAGGAGATAGCTCCGGATGCCCGGAAAGCGCTCATTAGCAGCATGAAGGAGCTCTGCGAGGGTGTTCCCATTTGCGGGCGTATCCTTTAAGCCCGGGAAAAACCGTTGAAGCGCATATGTGAATTTTATGGTTGCCATACACATATGATTTATGCGGCAGCGTAATTACTGCAATCTGTTCCTTATATAGCCTCTCCATTTATCGATGAGCTGTTGCATATCATCCGGCAGCTCGCTTTCGAAAAGTATTTCCTTTCCTGTTCCCGGATGGATGAAGCCGATGGTCTTGGCATGCAGGGCGTGGCGTGGGCAGATGGCAAAGCAGTTGTCTACGAACTGCCGGTATTTGCTGAATACGGTGCCCTTTACGATCTTGTCCCCTCCGTAGGTGTCGTCGTTGAAAAGCGGATGTCCTATATGCTGCATGTGTACCCGGATCTGGTGGGTGCGCCCTGTCTCCAGCACGCATTGTACCAGGGTTGTATAACCGAATCTTTCCAATACTTTATAATGGGTGATGGCTTCCTTGCCGTGCTCGCCATCGGGATAGGCGTCGAAAAGCTTGCGAAAGCGCTGGTGTCTGCCCACGTGCGCGACGATGGTGCCATTGTCTTCGACGAGGTCGCCCCATACCAGGGCGAGGTATTGCCGTTGGACCGTGTGGTCGAAGAATTGTTTGGCCAGGCTGCGAACGGCTTTTTCCGTCTTGGCCAGGACCATGAGTCCGCTGGTGTTCTTGTCGATGCGGTGAACGAGGCCAAAGCGGGGCAGGTTGCTCTCATTGATGGCATGGTTCTTCTGTTGCAGATACCAGGCCACGCCATTGATGAGGGTGCCGGTATAATTGCCGCTGGCGGGATGTACCACCAGACCCGGGGGCTTGTTGATGATGAGCACTTCTTCATCCTCATACCGGATGTTGAGGGGCATCTCTTCGGGTATGATCTCTTCCCCGTGGACCTCCTTGTCGGAGTATACGATGATCTCGTCCTGCGGACGGATCTTGTAGTTAGGTTGTACCTGCTTGTTGTTGACGAGGACCATGCCGCTCTCCAATGCTTTCTGGATCTTGTTGCGGGAGGCGTTCTCGATGCGTTGTACCAGGAATTTGTCGATACGCATGGGTTCCTGCCCCTTGTCTACCTTCAGGTTCATGCGCTCGTACAGCTCTTCCGAGCTATCTGACGGCAGGCCTTCTTCCAGCTCCTTATCCAATTCCCGGTTGTCCATGGGACAAAGGTAATACTCTGTATCCAAATCGGGGAGGACGGGGCCCGATGGAGCAAATCACGCAGACGAAAAGGGCCGTTCCCCGGGGAAATCGTACATTGCGCCCATGCAAGAAGTGTTTTTCAAGGACCTGGGACGGGCGGAGTATAAGCTGGTATGGGACTACCAGGAGTCGCTGCTGCAGGAGAATGTCCGGATAAAGACCGAGCTCCGGAGACTGGCGGATCATCCGGCGGGGCAGCTGACAGACCACCCGGCGGCTGTGGGGACCAGAGAGCTTGTCACTTCCAACTATCTTCTCTTTGTGGAGCATCCGCCTGTATATACCCTGGGCAAGAGCGGGCATATGGAAAATGTGCTGATCGACGAGGACCATATGAAGAAGAAGGGTATTGATTTTTTCCAGACCAACCGGGGCGGGGACATCACGTTTCATGGACCAGGGCAGATAGTGGGTTATCCCATCCTGGACCTGGAAAGATTCTATACGGACATCGGGAAGTACCTGCGTAACCTGGAGGAGGTCATTATACTCGTATTGAAGACCTATAGCCTCCGGGGTGACAGGAGTCCGGGTGAGACGGGGGTGTGGATCGAGCCCGGGGTGAAAGGGAGAGAACGTAAGATCTGCGCCATCGGTGTTCGTTGCAGCCGGTGGATCACCATGCATGGATTTGCTTTCAATGTGAATACGGACCTGGATTATTTTGGGAACATTGTGCCCTGCGGCATACAGGACAAGCAGGTGACCTCGCTGGAAAAGGAGCTTGGACGCGCTCTGCCGATGGAAGAGGTCAAGGAGGAGGTGAGACGCAGGTTTGAAGAGGTCTTTGATGTGGAGCTTAAAAATCCCTCGGAATAAACAGCTTGTTTTTTTCCTTCAGCTGTCCATCCTCGTACAGCTCGAATTTAAACCATCCCGAATGGAGGAAATTACTCTTGTCCACTATGAGGCTGGCAGCCTTTATGGCGGATAGTTCAAACAGCAATTTACTGTTGTCGTCGTAGAATTTGACGGCGTAATGTCTTCTTCCCGCATCGGGCAGGGATAGATGTATATTTCCGTATTTGCCGGTGAAGACGTAGGGAGACACGCGGTATGTCTCTTTTGGAACATAGGGTCTGATCTGTACGCTGTCCCCATCGATGAAGACAAGGGTATCCTTTGTCTTTGCGAGCAGGGAGTCCCGGAAGGTTCGGAGCCTATTGCCCGGCAGCTGTCCCACTACTACGTCCCCTTTTTTGATATAGAACGTATGCTGCACGTCGATGTTACGAAGATTTCCTTTTATGGAAGAAGGGCCTGTCACTTTTGGTTTGCCTTTTGGGTCGGCGAAGAGGAGGCGCTGGTCCGACCGGGTCAGTATTGCTTCCGACTCGTCGAGATCCTGTTTTACAGCCTCGGCGGTGACTCCTGTGTTGGTCCCGGGCCGGCGCGAGGATGTAAAAAGATATTTTCCCTCTTCCAGGACGATAAAGAGCCGGTAGTAGTAATTGGGATGGCTGGCCTTGTTGTCCATTGCGCCATTCTCGGGCAGTGTGGGGTCCGGAACGGTGAGGAGGGTGGTGAAATATTTAAGGCTGTCGGTGCTTCGCTGGATGCTGATCTGGGAGACGTTTTGATACCGATTGTGCCAGCTGACGAGTATTTTCCCCGGGCCCTTGGCAGCAACGGTGAACCTGGGAAGGGTATCCTGAGACCAGATAGTCGATGAGAAAGAGAGACTTATGAACAAAAAGACCAGGATCCTGCGCATACCAGGCATAACGAATCTTTTACAAAGATGTTTTATAAAAGACTATTTACAACCAAATTTGGGGCCTAACTTATGTCTGAAGGCCCGTTGTGGCCGGGCGGTCTAAAAATGCAAAGTCCCTGGCGGGAGACTCCGGTTGCCCTGCAATCCTCCGCTGTGTATCAATAATAAACGGGAGTGGGGTGGGAACAGGTCCTTACGAACCATATCCATTGCCGCATGGAACAGCTTGCCAGTGTAGACGATGTCCGAGGGAATGCCCGTCGCATGATACCAGCTGTTCATGAAATCCAGCAGTTCGGGAGTATGCCGTGCATATCCTCCGAAATGATACGGTGGCGTCAATACGGAAATGCCTATTACTTCCTGTCCCGGGGCTGCGGCTGCCACCAGTCCTTTGTAAGTAGTGCCGGTGCCGACTGCGCACAGGATATGAGAATAAGGGCTGCTGTCCATGGCGCGTAATATATCCATGCTGCCTTTGATCCCCGGCTCGCCTGCTCCACCTTCTGGAATGATGATTGCATCGGGATAGCGGGCTGTCAGGCCGGCCAGGAATGCAGGCTCTTCTTTTTGTTTGTAGGCCGACCGGCTGATAAATTCCAGCTGCATACCGTATTTTTCCGCGCCGCGGAGTGTCGGGGAAAGGCTGGCGGGCTTTTCGCCTCTGATAATACCTGTGGAGGAGAGGCCTGCGTGCTGTGCGGCACAGGCAGCTGCAATGATGTGATTGGACCAGGCTCCGCCAAAGGTAACCAGGTGGCGGCGGCCTTCTGTGACGGCAATAGAGAGGTATTCTTTTAGTTTGAACCATTTATTACCGGAAATGACGGGATGTATCTTATCCAGGCGAAGTACATCCATTTGGACGCGATGGTGATTGAGCTCTTGTAAATTTACATTGTCAATAGATAATGGATAATTAAATGCTGATTTCATTAAAATATCCATTAATAAATTGTCCATTGTCTATGAGTATTGTTTTATTTTCGTGAAAATTTTTTAAAAATACGATAAATGCAACCAACACTTTTGATCCTTGCGGCCGGTATGGCTTCAAGATACGGCAGTATGAAACAAATACAGGGTTTCGGCCCGAATGGTGAGACCATCATGGATTATTCCATTTATGATGCAGTTCGTGCGGGATTTAAAAAGGTAGTGTTTATTATACGCAAAGATTTTGCTGAGGATTTCAAGAACATATTCGAACCCAAGTGGAAGGACAAGGTGACGCTGGACTATGTGTACCAGGACCTGCGCTCTTTTACGGGCAGCTTCCCCGTTCCTGCGGATCGTACCAAGCCATGGGGTACGGCACATGCCGTCCTTTGCGCCAAGGACGCCATCAAGGAGCCTTTTGCCGTGATCAATGCGGATGATTTCTATGGCAGGGATGCCTTTGAAAAAGCGTATGCTTTTTTGACAAAGGATGTGAAGGATAATGTCTGGTCCATCATCGGGTATGAGCTGGCCAAGACCTTGTCTGACAATGGTACGGTGAGCCGGGGCGTCTGCCAGGTGGATGCGAACAATAACCTGGTGTCCATAGCGGAGCGCACGAAGATATACGAGGAGAATGGCAGGATCACCTATGAAGAAGGGGACAAGAAATATGAGGTGCCTTTCGATTCGAAGGTGTCCATGAATTTCTGGTGTTTTTCACCTTCCTTATTCCCTTATGTGGAGAAGATCTTTGGGGAGTTCCTGAAAGAGCAGGGAAACAATCCCAAGGCGGAGTTCTTTATCCCTATCATCGGGGACAAGTTCATCCAGGAGGGGAAAGGGGTTATTAAAGTGATCCCTACCGGCGCCAAGTGGTTTGGAGTGACCTATAAGGAAGACGCTCCGGAGGTGCAGGCCAGTCTGAATGCGCTGATCGCGAAAGGGGAATATCCTTCGAAAATATACTAAGAAAGAGGCGGGTGTTAAACCCGCCTCTTTTTATCTCTTTACGATGAAGATGCAATCCTGAATTTTCTGGATCTGGTGTTCGCGGTCCAGCCCTTTGAGGGAGGACGCGAGCGGCAACCGTACCCTACTGATGACGCTGTCACTCTTTAGCAGGGTGCTGTCATTCTTCATGGCGTTGAGCGCCTGGAAGATGTTCTTGCTACGGATGGCAAAGACAAACCCTTGTGCGTTCTGTTCCGTGCCCTGGATGATACCTACGACATCCCCGTCTTTGTTCAGTACGGGCGTTCCGCTGTTGCCGGGATTGGCGGGTACGGTGATCTGGCAGGTGACTGTGTCACCATTGTAACCCGTTCTGGCGCTCAGATAGCCTTTACCATATACGATCTCATTACGGGGATAGCCCAGGGTGAAAATCTCTTCGCCCAGTTCCATTCCTGTCCGGCTGATGCTATAGGGGATGGCGGGCGCCTTGAAATTATTGTCCTCGATCTTCAATACGGCCAGGTCAGTGGTGTCATTGAGATAGACCAGACGGGCATTGTATGCACCGGAGGCATTCTGTACGGCGATGCGCGTCGCACCTTTTACCACGTGGGCGTTGGTGAGCAGATAGCCTTTTTGATCGATGAGGAAGCCCGTACCGCCGGTGTGGTAGGGGTAAGGACGGGTGGCTTCGATGATAGCGGCATTATTGCTATCCAGCTTAATGGATACCTGGTTCAGTTTTGCTTCCTGGGCTGTCAGGATCCTGTTCAGCATTTCCACCTTTTTATAGTCGCCCTTGGGCGCCACATAGGAAACGATGCTGCTGATGCCCAGGGCCGTGATGCCGGCGATGGCAGCTGCTACCCCGACGACCTTTTTGTATTTTTTCCAGAGGGTTATGACCTTGGCCGGGCGCTGTTCGCTGATCTCTCCGGACTCTACGAGGGCGGAATGTATCTCATGGAGGCGGGACTTCAATTCTTTGGTCTCGCCGTATTGGCTCATGTCATTGAGAAAGATCGTGTGCTCCACCACCATCTGGTCGACGCTGGGATTGCTTTTCCGCAGCTGTTCGAAGAACACCCTCTCTTCCGGCAGCATTTCTCCCCGGATGTATCGTTCGATGGCGTCCAATATGGTTAACTCATTCATTACGCTGCTATTTTTTATACTCCTTAAATAATTTCTTCAGACGCATGAGGCACTTGTACTTCTGGTTCTTCGCATTGTCTGCGTTGGTGTACCCAAAATTGGCGGCTATTTCCACCATATTCTTCTTTTGGAGGTAATAGGCCTCCAAAAGGCTTTTACAGGGTTCACCCAGGTGCTTCATCGATCTTTCCATTACCTGAAAATCCATGTTCTTTTGTTCGTGCAGTTCCAGGTCTTCTTCTACGGGTACGGTCTCTTCGAGCTTTTCCACTTCAGGAGAGATCCGTTGCAGCTGACTCAGGCGTTTGAGCCACAGACGGCGGCATACGGAATAGAGGTAGGTCTTGATCAGACAGTTCAATTCAAAGGAGCCCGTCTTCACTTTTTCGTACAGCACGATCATGGCTTCCTGAAAAATATCCCTGGCATCGTCGGGAGATCCGTTATTGTTCAGGATCAAGGACTGTACCATGTTATAATGTTGTTTATAAATGGTTTCAATGGCCAATCGGTCGTTTTGAGCCAGTCCTTGCAATAGTTGCTGTTCGTTGGTAACGGTCCTCACGCAAATACTATATTTAATACTGGAATTTAAAATTCGTAACCCAAGATAGGTACAAAAATCTAAAAATACTTCCATTGAACGTCAATCTGTGAATTTTATGTATTATGAATTAAAATATATAAAAAACACTGAAAATGGTGGGTTACTTTTTTATTGGACAGGTATTAATTGGAAACCATTCAATTAACATCAAAAATTCAAACATGAAAAAGTTCTTTTTCGTACTTGCAATCGGCGCTTTCGCAGCTTGTAACAACAGCTCCAGCACTGAAGCTAAAGGTGACACTACTGCTGCAAAGGTTGACTCTTCCGCAATGAAGGCTGATTCTTCTGCAATGAAGGCTGACTCCTCTGCCCATAAGGCTGACAGCGCTGCAAAGAAGGCTGATACTTCTAAGAAATAAGCTTTTTTTATATTGGCAAACAATCGTTGAGGCCGTCCTCTGGACAAGAGGATGGCCTCTTTGTTTTTGGTCCTCCGGTGGATGGGAAAGTATCTCCGGACCAAAAACAGGGCGACGGGGCTTACGGCGACAGGTATCATGCCGGTGAATTCCGGGCCCGCTTTTCGATGTTGGGCAGCAGGCCGGTGAGCAACCCCAGCAATGGGAGGAAGGCGCAAAGGCGAAACACATGGCTGATGCTGGTACGGTCTGCCAGCTTGCCCAGGACAGCTGCTCCGATACCACCCATTCCGAAGGCCAGGCCGAAGAACAATCCCGCGATCATTCCCACCTTACCGGGCACCAGCTCCTGGGCATATACGAGGATGGCCGAAAAGGCCGATGCCAGGATCACTCCAATAAATACGGTCAGCACACTGGTCCAGAGCAGATTAGCATAAGGCAGCAGCAAGGTGAAGGGAGCTACGCCCAGGATAGAGAACCAAATGACATATTTACGGCCAAAGCGGTCGCCGATGGGGCCGCCAAGGACCGTCCCCGCCGCAACGGAGACAAGGAAGATAAAGAGGTGTATCTGGGCGTCGGCTACGGAGACATGGAACTTATCCATGAGGAAGAAAGTATAATAGCTGGTCATGCTGGCCATATAGAAGTATTTGGAAAAAATGAGCACCAGCAGGATTAGCAGGGCGAAGGCCACTTTTTTCTTTGAAAGGGAAGGGTGGATATCTATCGTACCGGCGGCTTTTTTGCCTTTGCGGATGAGATTCCGGCTATACCAGTTGCCTGTGCGGAGCAGCACGCCAATGGCCAAAAGAGCGGCCAGGGAGAACCAAATGATCCGGGACTGTCCATAGGGGGCGATGATCTGGGCGGCCAGAAGAGGGCCCAGGGCGCTGCCGGCATTGCCGCCTACCTGGAAAAGGGATTGCGCCAGGCCCCGGCGTCCTCCTGATGCCATGTAAGCCAGCCGGGAAGCTTCCGGGTGAAAGATGGAAGAGCCGATGCCTACCAGGGCCACCGATACGAGCACGATCGGAAAGCTGGCTGCACGGGACAGCAGCACCAGTCCTACGAGGGTAAAGCACATCCCGATGGCGAGTGAATAGGGCTGTGGTCTCTTGTCCGTGTACAGTCCCACGAAAGGCTGCAGCAGGCTGGCGGTCAGCTGAAAGCAAAAGGTTATCAGACCCAGCTGTCCGAAGTCCAGGTGCAGGGATCCTTTTAGTATGGGGTAGGTGGAAGGAATGAGGGATTGCATGGTATCATTCAGCAGGTGGGAGATGCTGATGGCTACCAGGATCGGGAAAACAGTTTTTTGGGCTATGTCCTTTGTGACGGCTATCTGTTCTTTTACGACTGTATTCGACATGACGGGGTCAATTATATTATATGGTTAGTGAGCTACTGGTTAGTGTGCTACGATCTTCGAGGACCAGTGCCAGGCTTTTTCGGGGTCCTGGTCGACGATGCTTTTCAACAGTGATTCATGCCAGCTTTGGGTGCGGATAAATGCTTCGGTGTTGTGGTGGAGGTGACGGAAATGCCGGGTCAGATGTTCCGAGAAAGTTTTGTAGAGATCAGCCAGCACATCGTTACGGCTGGCCGCTGCAATGGCCACGTGGAACTGGATATCGGCCTGTATCGAGGCTTCCGTATCCCCGGCTTTTGCGGCTTCACTCCTTTTCTTCAAAAGAGCTTTCATTTTGTCGATGTCCTTTTTGCTGCGATGGAGCGCGGCCTTTTCGGCTATTTTCATCTCCAGGAGCTGTCGTACTTCGTCCAGGTCCTTTGTATCGGCTCTTTTCAGACGGGCGGACAATGGTTCTGCAATGCCTGTCTGCTGCTCTACGAAGGTACCCGAGCCCTGTCGGACGCTGAGCAGACCT
>DASZWE010000553.1:0-6349 GCA_035546735.1 Puia sp. | reverse complement strand
GACGACCACACGCTTCCCCAGGCCGGCAACCGGCTTCCCATCCATGTTATAGACCACGGCCTCAGCCGTCAGCCCATGAAGATCATCCGGCGTGGTATTTATCACCTGTACGGACTTGTCGGCGCTGCTCCATTGGATATGCAGGGGCTCACACGCCTTGCGTACACCCCAGTACGCGCCGGTGAGGTCATAATAATAGTCATAGGTCTGCCATACAAAAGAAGGATAGGCGGACTGGCTCATCCATGTCATCACGCCGGAAGCATTGTCCCACATATGATGCTGCCAGCCCTCATACAGGGCTTTGTTGGTCTCTATATTCAGCAGCTGCGCCTTACGGCAGAAGTCCTGTATACCCGTGGCCCGGCCATAGCTCTTATCGATGGTGGAAGCATATCTCTCGGGACCGCCGTTGGCCGCTGAAGGACCAAAAAAATGTTTGTCCCACATAGCATTCCTTGGCCAGGCGGCGCTGTCGGGCATAAATTTCTTAAAGCTCTCATACGTGGTGAATACGGCCGTCCCAATTTCCGTACGGAAACCCCAGCCGGGGTCGCCGCCAAATCCTCCGGGATATTTTGTGAAATACCAGGAGCTGGGAAAGTTGGTCCAGGGACCGCTGCCCGTCAATGCATCGGAATGAGAGTTGGCCTGATACCACCGGTCGCCTGCATCGAAGGTCCGCACATCCTCCCTCAGCCAGCCATTCAGGGGCGGCAGAGGATATCCTTCGTTGTCGCCACACCAGACGGCGACGGAGGCATGGTTGCGCAGCCGCTTGATCTTTTCCACGGCATTATGATTAAAGGCAAATACATCGTCAGGGAGGTTCGGATGAGAATTGAGCCAGAAATCATCCCAGACCATGATGCCGTATTTATCACAGGCGTCATAGAACGCTTCATCCGTCACCGAGCCGATCCAGTTACGGATCATATTGAAATGCATCTCACGGTGCAGCCGCACTTTCCAGTCATACTCGGCACCCCGGCATCGCAGCATATATTCGCTCATTCCCCAGTTGCCGCCACGGACAAATATTCGCCGGCCATTGACACGGATATGCAATACGCCCCCCAGCGTGTCATACGTGTATTGGCGGATGCCGAAATGGACTCGTCGTTGCTCCAGCGCCTGACCATTCACTTTAAAAGTCAGCTGGCAGGTGTACAGGCTCGGCTGTCCGTATCCATTTGGCCACCATAACAAAGGGTTGTGTACCAGCAATTGTTTAAAATAAGCTGTATCGAAGAGAATATTCTCATGCTGTCCCGGAGAAAGCCGGACCCCTCTGGCAAACTTTATCCCTCCTGGCTCTATCAACCCTTCGATGTCCCCATCCTGTTCAACACCGGTATGATTCACCAGCCCCATGTTTACGCTAAGGGCCGCGGCATCAGGCGCCGGGCGATCTCCCTCCCGCACCTGCGAGCGTCTAAGACCCAGGTCGGGCCGCACCCAGGGATCCACCACATCAACGCCCCCATTCACGGTGAGGTACACATCGTCGGTGATACCCATCAACAACCCCGGCACAGGCGGCATCCAATCCCATCCATCACTGGAAATATAGGTAGGACTTGCGTGGTTGGGGACCGGTCGCCCCGGAAAATATACCAGCACGGACAGCACATTCTTCCCACTCTTCGACAGCAGGCCCGTAATATCATAGGCGCCTCTGTCCATAAACCCATCCAGCATCCCCAGCCGTACGCCATTGAAAAAGATCTCCCCTTTGCGGTTGATCCCTTCAAAATGGAGCTCCACATGCTGTCCCGCCTGAAAGTTGGGCGTAGCCAGCTCCAGCCTGTACCAGAAATTCCTGTCGTATTTCTTTTTGTCCACGCGGTAGATGTTGTCCCCGAAATTCGGGTCCTTCTCCAATCCGGCGGCTACATAGGATTGAAAGGCGATACCGGGAACAATAGCGTCCACCCAACCGCGGGCATCGTAGGCTGTTCCATACATCGCCACGCTGTCTCTTACTTCCTCCTGCGGCCGTAGTTTCCATTTATTGTCCAACGGGATCCTCGTTTGTCCCGCGCAAGTCAGTGCGCCAAATAAGCACAAAACTATCCCTGCGCCCCTCCAAAGGGGCCTTGATCGATGTAACATTATATCGTCTGGTTAATTACTTAGATAATGAAAATGGTTTATCCTCCGCCTCAATCCCCCGCTGGCGGGCGGCATTCGGCCCCATTACAAAATGTAGCAGGCCACCGTTCGTAATATCTTCATGCCTTATCCAATTATGCGTATAGTCCGAGCCATTCAGCGTAGCCGACTGTATATATACATTCTTGTCATTATTACCCTCCGCCTCGATGACAAATTTCTTCCCATTCTCCAGCGTGATGGTCACCTTGGGGAAGACAGGGCTGCCGATGACATACTGATCCGTCCCGGGACAGACACTATAGATACCCAGCGCGCTCAGCACATACCACGAGGACATGCCCCCCTGGTCTTCGTCCCCGGGGAACCCATTCTCCGTAGCATTGTACAGCTTGTCCATTACTTCCCGTATATGCTGCTGCGTCTTCCAGGGCTGTCCCGCATAGCTATAGAGATAGATCATGTGCTGTATGGGCTGGTTGCCATGCGCATACTGTCCCATGTTGGCATCCACCATCTCCGTCATCTCGTGGATCATGGTCCCATAGCTGCCCACATGTACGGTATTGGGCATGGTAAAGACGGAGTCGATCTTGGCCACAAAATTCGCGGGCCCGCCCATAAGGTCTATAAGGTCCTGCACATTGTGGAACACGGACCAGGTCCAATGCCAGGCATTGCCCTCTGTGTACGGACCACCCCAGGCCAGAGGATCGAAGTTGGGCACCCACTCGCCATTCTTCATCCGTCCCCGCATCAGCCGGGTGGTTGGATCCCATACATTCTTATAATTGTACATCTGCCGGGCAAATACACCCGCATAAAAGTCATTGTGTACCATCTTCGCAAGATGATAGCCGCAGAAGTCATCGTACGCATATTCCAATGTCTGTGCAGTTGAGCCCTGCGACTCGGGGAAGGAGACAAAGCCCTCCTCGAAATATTCTTTCCAGCCCGCCCTTCCATTGGCACCGCCCCACGGTCCCTTATTGGTCGCCTCATGGTAATAGGCCGCCAGCGCACTGTCGGGGTTGAAGGTCCGGATGCCCTTTGCCCATGCATCGGTGAGCAGGGAGATGGCATGATTCCCCAGCATCCCTCCCGTCTCGGAAGGAAATGACCAGGCCGGCAGCCAGCCGCATTGTTTTTGCGCGCTCAGCAGCGCCTGCATGTAACGCCCCTCCATCGTGGGATGCAGAATGGTATTCAATGGAAACTGGCTGCGGAACGTATCCCAAAACCCATTATCGGTGTACATATACCCGTCATGCACCTGTGCATCATAAGGACTATAGTAATAAGGTTTTCCTTCCTTGTTGTATTCAAAGAATTGATGCGAGAAGAGATTGGCACGGAAGAGGCAGGAATAAAAGGTCGCACGCTGCGCTTCGGTGCCGCCTTCTACCAGCACCCGGTTGAACAGATCGTTCCATATCTTCCAGGCAGCCCGTCGGGTGTCGTCAAAGGACTTAAAGCCACCCAGCTCCTGGTCCAATGTCAAGGCCGCCTGCCCGGGGCTGATATAGGAGCTGGCGATCTTCACCTGTACCCTGGCTCCTTTTTTGAATTGCACATAAGCGCCCACTCCCTTGCCTTCGTCGGCAGCCTTGTCGGACGACAGGGTGTTGCCCACATTCTCCCAGGTGCCGTAGGCGACAAAGGGCTGGTCGAACTCCATGATAAAATAATTGCGGAAGCCCTTGGGAATAAATCTGCCGTTGTTGACCCAACCGGTGATGGTCCGCTTGTCCGGCGAGATATGCACGGAGCTCATCTTGTCATAGCCATCAAGGACAAGCCATGCATCGGCGCCCTTGGGAAAGCTGAAACGCATATGGGAGCCGCGCTCCACAGGCGTCATCTCCGCGCGGATGTGATTGTCGAACTCCACGCTATAATAATCGGGCCGGGCCGTCTCATGATCGTGGCTAAAGGCGCTGGCCCTGTCATTCTCGCCTACCTTGAGCGTGCCGGTGACCGGCATCAAAGAAAATACGGCATAGTCGCCCGTCCAGGGACTGCATTGATGCACCTGCTCGAATCCACGGATGGTTTTGGCAGTATATTGATATTTCCAGCCGTCCCCATTCCTGCCTGTCTGCGCGCTCCATGCATGCATGGCAAAGGGAAGGGCGGTGGTAGGGTACGTATTCCCTCTGCTGTGCCCAAAGTCGGAGTTGGTGCCTTGCAGGGTATTCGCGTATTTCACAAGGTCGGGTTGGGCCATACAGCTCAGCGAAAGTCCCGCAGCCACAAGGGTCGTCATCAGCCTAGTCATATATCGGATGAATGTTTTTTGTAAAATAATTATGGAAATACAGTAGCTGGTACTGCACGGAATTGCTCCAGTAATCCCAGGTATGTCCGCCGGGACGGCTGGTAAAGTCATGCGGGATCTTTTCGGCCAGCAGCTTCTGATGCAGCTCATTGTTCACCTTGTAAAAGAAATCATCGCTGCCGCAATCGAAGATGATGGAAAGACTGCCCGGCTTCAACAGCTTTGTTTGATTCACCACGCTGTAGTCGGCCCATCGCTGGGGGAAGCTGTCGAGACTGCCGAGACGTTTGGCAATATCCCAGTTCTTCGGGAAGGGCCGGAGGTCCACACCACCGCTCATACTGCCCGCCGCGCCAAAAACATCCTGGTGACGGAAGGCAAGGAATAAAGCTCCATGACCGCCCATGCTCAGACCCGTGATCGCCCTTCCTGCGCGCTCGTTATACGTCCTATAATGCTCATCGATGTAGTTTACCAGCTCCTTACTTACATAGGTCTCATACTTCCAGTCGCTGTCCACGGGACTGTCGAAGTACCAGCTGCCGAAATTGCCATCGGGACATACGATCAATATATTGTATTCGTCCGCATATTCTTTTATAGCAGGCACTTTCGTCACCCAGTCGCTGTAATTGCCGCTGTACCCATGGAGCAGGTATACTACGGGATAATGATTGCCTTGCTGATAGGTGGCCGGTTTTACCACCACAGCTTTGATATCCTTGTGCATGGCGGCGCTATATGTAACAGCCGTGTCGACGGAAGACTGCGCCACTCCCCAATCCTTCGCGGGGAACTTACCCATTTCCAGCTCCAGCACACCACCGGCCATGATGTCGGCATGATCCAGCCAACACTTATTATAAGGTCTCCCATTCAACGAGGCGGATTGAATGTAAATATTCTTCGGGGAGTTATTACGCGCAATGATGGTAAAGGTCTTGCCCTTGGCGTAGTGTGGGTCCAGCTGCATCACCACCTTGTCGAATACGGGGCTGGTGATCTCCCAACGGGTATCGCCGGGACATACGGGATGCAGCCCGCTGGCGGCCAGTACGTACCATGCGGACATCTGGCCCACGTCCTCATTGCCGACAAGTCCTTCCACGGAGTTATGATAGGCGCGTGTGCAGATGGCCCGCGTCCATTGTTGCGTCAGCCAGGGCGCACCCAGCCGGTTGAACAGGAAAGGTACATGATGTACAGGCTCATTGGCATGATTGTAATAATCATTCCACAGCATGTTCTCCGGCGTCCTTTGAAAGAACTGCTGCAAGTCCGCCAGCACCGGCCCCCGCCCACCCATCAGCTGCACCATTCCCGGAATGTCCTGCGGAACAAACCATCCCTGCTGATAAGGGTTGCTCTCTACCGTGCCATAGTCCTGTTTCATCCTGCCTTCCGCGGGCCAGGGCTCCCAGCTGCCGTCCTTTCTACGGGGCCGGAACCAGTGCACGCTGTCATCCCAGATATTTTTATAGCTCATCCCCCGCGCCGCATATTTCGCGCTGTCATCCTTTTTGCCCAGCGCCGCAGCCAGCCGCGAAAGACACCATTCTGAAAAGCCGTTCTCCAGGGTCACGGAAATATTGCCAGGCTCCCAGCCATTCTTATTGCCAAATTTTTCGCAGGTGTTCACCGCATATTGGTAGGCTTTCGCAACATCATAATCCCTGATCCCCTTCGCATAGGCATCCGCCAGCACGACGACGGCAGGATTGCCCACCATACAGCCGGAATAGGCATTCAGCAGTTCCCACCGTTCGAGATACCCTTTCCCGCTCTGGTCCGCCAATTCCACCAGGCTGGCGATGAGGTCATTCACCATCCGGGGATTGATAATGGTCTGCAAGGGCATCTGGCTGCGGAAAACGTCCCAGCCGCTGAAGATGCTGTGCTTGGTGAACAGGTCCGTCTTGTGCGGCTTGCCGTCACCACCCGGATAGGTCCCATCCA
>DASZWE010000552.1:0-4865 GCA_035546735.1 Puia sp. | reverse complement strand
CTCGCTCATCGTACTGGTGGTCCGGACCTCGGGTTTGTTCTTTCGTCAACGCCCGGGGAAATGGCTCCTCTTTTCTACCTTATGTATTATTATAGCCACGCTATTGCTGCCTTTCACACCCCTGGCAGGAATATTGGGCTTTACCCGCCTGCCGCTCTCCTTCTACCCCAATCTGGCCGCCATCGTATTGTGTTACATGGCCACGGCCGAGGTGGCCAAACGATTTTTTATTTTATCCCCCCCGTTGCCTTAAAAAATTCCGCTGCCGCATGAGTGATCGCTGCTGCCAGGCCTCGATGCTGCTCAGCCTGGCCTGTTGCCCGGGATTATCCACGGGCGTCCATTGCCCGCCCTCCCTCCGCATCCATCCTGCTCCCTCTTTATGCATGAACACCTCCCCGAGGGAATCCGTATACAACGGCACGGCAGCCTGCCTTGTAACATGATCCGGCCGGAGGCTGTAAAGGTTATTGATATAAGAAATATTTTCTACCCTCCGTATGTCCCGCTCATATAACCCGTGACCGCTGAAATGATGCCATATATATGATGGCAGGTAATAACCTGCGCCCCACCATCCGGCCTTCTGATGCTCATCATCCAGACAGCTATTGAACCATCCGGGGTCCAGGTCCGAACCCAGACACCATCCGAACCAGGGATTGTAGCGCATGTTGAAACCCCAGGTCCATGCCCTGGGATAATAGGAATTCCCCTTCCAGGAAGGATAGGTCCACCCTGTGCCGTATACGACTCCGGGGCCGCTGACATACGCATTCAGATAGCCGGATGTGTAGCCCGTGTAGATATAGTCGGACGATGCCCCATATATATGCACATACCTGCAGAAATATACAGGACATTCCACAGGTATTCTATCCACTTCGGCGGGCCGCTCCGTACACACGGCCCAGGGACCTGAAGGCCGCGAACCAAAAAACCATACACCTTTCTCCAGGCAATAGTATTGATCCTTTTCCTTTAGCACGACGCCAGCAGTGTTCAACGCATACTGCAGATGTGTGCCGGGAATGTCCCTGAATCTGGGGGTCCCGTCATACGTGACGGCAGGCGTAATGCTATGACGTGAAATGATAGCAGTCTGGGGAACCAGCGCATCAGTCACCGCCTCACGGGCCGCCGTCGTTCCGGCAAGACTGGCCAGCACATTATCCTTTGGAGACCCTTCAGGTATCTTCCCAAGATCCGCCGGCAGCTTGCCGGCCGGAATATAATTCCATGGACCTTCCAGCCCGCCGCTGGTATACCATCGACCCGACAGCAGCATATAATATTGCTGCTGCACGCTGTCCCGGAATATGTCATTGTTACTGTTGGTCACATATTGCAACCTCGTTCCGGGTATACCCTGGTAAACAGGCTTCCCACGCGTCTGGATCAATTCCGCCGGAGAAGTGCAAACAATTATATCCTCTACGATGCCGGTGCCCTCGCGTACGGTATCCGTATGTTCGGATTCGGCTGCCATTGTACTGGCAAAAGCCCGCTGTACCCGCTGTATGTCCGGTGCTATATAGCCGGTATAATTAAAAGGTCCTGTCGCCTCCGGTCCAATATACCAGTGACGACCGCCATATAAATAAAACCATCCATCGAATGATTCCATAATGATGTTGGGAGTATTCACTACCATATTGACTCCCCACGCAGCGTGCCGGCGCATCTTTGGAGGCCCGTCGATAAATACGAGTACCGAAGGCTTCGTCGCAATGATGATCCTTGGGGGATCATTCCTGAGCGCTCCGATGATCCCGGAATTTTCATTGCAGGACAATTGCAGCGAGCATACAAGATCATCCAACGATATATCCAGCGCCGCCGCGGGCATGCCGCACTCCAGCGTCTCTTTCAGGTAGTCGGTCAACGCAGCGTCGGGAGGTCCGGATACGGCGAGAAACAATATGTTGGCCAGCAAGACCCCCATTTTCCGCCGGTCTTTATCGATGTCGACTATGGCCAATGCCTGAAATGAGCCATATCGTGACTCACCATTCCCCTTCCCCAGGTAGGTAAAGGCAGCTTTAAACCGCAACAAATTTTCCGAAAAGCTATCCGGTTGCGGCTGATATACGTAGAATATACCTCCGTCAGATCCGATGATCGTGTGGGGCCAGTCGACCTGCGCCTGCACGGCGATGGATGTCCAGATTGTCAGGATGCTCAGTAAATGTTTCATCGTACAACGGTATTGGTACTTTGTTTCTTTTTTTGTTTCTCCAGCCTCCGGAAATAGCCGCGAAAAAGGAAATTGTGTTTCAACGCCTCCATATTCTGGTTGAAGCCGTCGGTGCCTCTTTGGATATTGTCCAGGCTGGCGTTCAGCTTTATAACGAGGCCGGAATCTCTTAGCAGCGTATTCACGGCGCCCTTGCCGCTATCGATATACTCCTGCAGTCTCGTAGCCATCCCGTCGAAATGCTTCACAAGGTCCCCGGCTTCCTTCCCGGCCCTGTCGATAGTTTGAACGGCCAGGTCAAGGTCCCGGTAAAATGCCGTATCGGTAAGAAGCTTTCCAACAGTCCCCTGCCCTTCCCTCGTATGCGCTACCAGCGATCCTATATCGCGGGTAATGGACTCGGCGTTCGACGCCGCCCGATCGATATGGGCAAGGGACGACCGGAGACGTATCGCCAGACTGCTGTCGTTCAGAATGGACCATAATGCAACGCTGCCCTGTATGCGATGGATCGTATTTTTCAGCTCTTCCGAAATGTCGGCTATATTATTGTTGGTCTTGTACAGGGTTTGCAGCATTTCATCCGTGTTGATATTTCGCTGCGCCGGCAGCATGCTGCCGGCTGCCGCCTCCGGTGCCGCTCTGGTGGAAGGTGTGATATTGATCACTTTATTCCCCATCAGTCCCTCGGTACCGATGGACGCCACGGCATTGCTATGTACAAAAGGTTTTACCCGCTGGTCGATCAGCATGGTCACCTCGATAGTGGTATCGTTCACGATCTCGATATCCTTCACGGTCCCCACCTGGATGCCGGCAAAGCGTATATTATTCCCGGTCATTAGACCGCTGACATTCGTGAATCGGACCTTCAGCTGAAAATTCGATCCGAAGAGATGCTCGTTCTTCCCGATGGCATATAGGGTCGCTATCAGCAACACCAGCCCGGCCAGCACCAGCAACCCTAATTTCATATTGTTTTTAGTCGGCGCTTTTTCCATATGCTTGTTTTTACTCGAAGAATTGTTTGATGGAGGGATCATCGGACCCGGATAGTTCTTCATAGGTGCCGGAACTATAATTCCTCCCATCCATCAACAGCACGATCCGTCCGGCCGTCCGCCGGACACAATGCATGTCATGTGAAATAATGATGGAAGAAGTATGATATTTCTTTTGTATATCCATGATAAGGCTGCTGATCTCCCTGCCCGTTACAGGATCCAGGCCAGTGGTAGGCTCATCGTACAAAATTATCTCCGGCTTGAGTATAAGGGTCCTGGCCAGCGCTATCCGCTTCTTCATCCCTCCCGACAATTCCTCCGGCATCATGTCGACCGCCTCAGCCAGACCTACATTACTCAACGCCTCTTTTACAAGCGCATCGATCTCCTCGCGGCTACGGTCGATCCAGTGTCTTCTCAGGGGGAACTCCAGGTTCTTCCGCACCGTCATGGAGTCATACAGGGCATTGCTTTGAAAAAGGAAGGCCACGCGCGCCCTCATCTTATCCATCTCATCATGATCCAGGCTTTCGATATCTTCTCCCAACACCGTGATCTTTCCCTTATCCGCCCGCAACAGCCCAATGATGCATTTTATCAGCACAGATTTGCCTACTCCCGACCTGCCGAGCACCACTACATTCTCATCCCTGTCTACAGTCATGGAAAAATCCTCCAGTACAATATGGTCTCCAAATCGCTTGTATAAATGCTCTATCGTGATCACGTGCTCCATATTCTCTAATTTATTCCCAGGATGTCCGTCACCTGGACGACGATCAGGTCTATGATAAAGATCATGATAGAAGAGATGACCACCGCCGAATTGGCGGCCCGCCCTACCCCTTCGGTGCCTTTGGTGGAATTATACCCCTTATAGCATCCGATAATACCTACCGCAAAGCCAAAAAGAAATGTTTTGATAAAGGCGGGCAGCACATCTCCAAAAGCCAGGTTGTCGACCACCTGTCTGAAAAAAAGATGGAAGCTGGTGACGCTCCTGATATTGACGCCGATGTATGCTCCTATCAGGGAAATGCCATCGCTGAGGACCACCAGGATAGGCAGCATCAGCGTCGCCGCCACTACCCTTGAGACGACCAGGTATTTGAATGGGTTGGTGCCGCTGACCTCCATCGCATCGATCTGTTCCGTCACCTTCATGGATCCCAGCTCCGCTCCAATGCTGCTGCCTATCTTCCCGGCAAATATCAAGGCCGTGATCACCGGCCCTACCTCCCTGACAATGGCAATGCCTACCATGGCGGGCAGCTGTGATTCCACACCATACTCCACCAACGATGGCCGAAGCTGCATGGTCAGCACAAGCCCCATGATAAACCCCGTGAGACCGATCAGCCCCAGGCTCTTGTTGCCAATGATATAGCACTGGCGCATTAGCTCCGCAAACTCCCATCGCGGCTTCACTCCTTCTACAAACAAGCGGCCTGTAAACCTGCTGAGGTCCCCCGTCATTTCAAAAAATTGCCGCATTTTCACCGGAATGGCCATAGGCATTATTATATGCAACAATAGTAGCTCAAAACAGGAGCCTTTGGGCTGACGGGTGTCAACGGGATCCCTGATCATTGTCAGGATGATCATATTCAGATCCGCATTTGAGCAAGATCATTGCATTACGGCCGGAAATGTTCTTGATTTGG